>DAIMHT010000312.1:0-2454 GCA_036723155.1 Actinomycetota bacterium | reverse complement strand
TGGACCGACCGCGCCGCGCTCATCGACGACTACGTCGACGCCTGCGTCACCGACCTTCGGGTCCGGGTCCGCGCCGGGGAGCTCGACGAGGCCACCAGCGTCTTCGTCGGTGGCGGCACCCCGTCGCTCCTCCCCGCGGGGTCGCTGGCCCGCATCCTCGACGAGATCCCCCGCGCCGCCGACGCCGAGGTGACGGTCGAGTGCAACCCCGAATCGGTCGACGGCGCCAAGCTCGCCCGCTACCGCGCCGCGGGGGTGAACCGCTGCTCCTTCGGGGTGCAGTCGTTCCGCCCTCACGTCCTCGCCGCGCTCGGACGCCGCCACGACGTCCCCGCGGTCGTCCGGGCCGTCGACGCGGCCCGCGACCACGGCTTCGAGACGTTCAACCTCGACTTGATCTACGGGACGGTGGGGGAGTCAACCGACGACTGGCGGGCCACCCTCGACGCCACCCTGGAGCTGGACCCGCCGCACGTCAGCGCGTACGCGCTCACCGTCGAGCCGGCCACGCCGCTCGGCCAGCGCGTCGCCGCGGGGACGGCGCGGCCCCCCGACGACGACGACCAGGCCGAGAAGTACGAGCTCACCGACGACGTCCTCACCGGGCACGGCCTCGACTGGTACGAGGTGTCGAACTGGGCTCGACCCGGCCACGAGTGCCGCCACCACCTTCTCTACTGGGACCAAGGCGACTACGTCGCGATCGGGTGCGCCGCGCATGCGCACCACGGCGGTCACCGCACCTGGAACGTCCGCACCCCCGAGCGCTACATCGAGCGGATCCGCGCCGGCGCGGCCCCCGAAGCCGACGGGGAGCACCTCGACGCTGCCACCCGCGCCGACGAGGCGTTCGCGCTCGCGCTGCGCACCCGCCGCGGCGCCGTCCCGCCTCCCGGCACCGCCCCCGAGGTCGCCGACCTCACCGCAGCCGGGCTCCTCACCCCCGCGACCCCGGTGGGAGACCGGGTCACCCTCACCCGCCGCGGTCGCCTCCTCGCCACCGCCGTCACCGTCCGACTCCTGGCGGCCGCCCCGGCATCGCCCCGCACCCCGATTGGCACTCGGTAGGATTGAGTGCCAAACCCCTTCCGGCGTCTCGACGCCTAGCGATCGCAGCCCATGGACCATCCTGACCAGGCCGAGCTCGACGAGCGCAAGGCCGCCATCCTCAAAGCGGTCGTGGAGGAGTACGTCGAGACGGCCCAGCCCGTCGGATCCCAGGCGATCGCCTCCGCCCCCCAGCTGCAGGTGTCGAGCGCGACGGTCCGCAACGAGATGACGATCCTCGAACGCGACGGGTACCTGGTGCAGCCCCACACGTCCGCGGGACGGATCCCCACCGACCGCGGCTACCGCTACTTCGTCGACCACTTCACCCACCAGGGCGGCCTCCCCGCGGGGCAGCGGCGCGCCGTCGCCGACTTCTTCTCCTCCGCGCATCAAGCCCTCGAGGACCTGCTCACCGAGACCAGCCAGCTCCTGTCCCGCGTCAGCCGCCACGCCGCGCTGGTGATGGGCCCCGAACCCGACCAGGCCCGGGTCCGCAGCGTCCAGCTGGTCCCGCTCCAGCTCAACGTGGCGTTGCTCGTCGTCGTCCTCTCCTCGGGCGCGGTGCACAAGAGCGTGGTGCAGCTCCCCGACGACACCGACGACCTCCAGGTCCACAACGCCGGCGCCACGCTCGACCAGCTGCTGCGCGACCACGCCTGGTCGGGGCTCCCCGACGTGCCCCGCACCGGCCAACCCGACGTCGACGCCGTCGTCGCCCTCGCCCACGAGGCCCTCGTCAGCGGCTCCGGCGTCGACCACGCCGAGCCGCTCTACATCGGTGGCGCCAGCCGCCTCGCCGCGGAGCAAGAGGCGTTCGAGACGGGGGAGCGCGCGGCGCGGCTCCTCGAGGTCCTCGAGCACCAGGTCCTCGTCGTGTCCCTCGTCCGGGAGCTCCTCGACGCCGGCCTGACCGTCAGCATCGGCTCCGAGCACCGCGTCGACGAGCTGCGCGACTGCGCCATCGTCCTCGCGCCCTTCGAGCTCGACCGCCGCCCCGCGGGCATCGTCGGCATCCTCGGCCCGACGCGCATGGACTATCGCCACGCGCTCGCCGCGGTCAGCGCCGTCTCCGAGCAGCTGGGCCGGCACCTCTCATGACCCGTGACCACTACGAGGCGCTCGGCGTCGACCGTCACGCCAGCGACGAGGAGATCAAACGCGCGTACCGCGACCTGGCCCGCCGGTACCACCCCGATTCGCAACCCGACGACCCCGACGCCGGCGAGCGCTTCAAGGAGATCAGCGTCGCCTACGAGACCCTGCGCGACCCCGAACGGCGCCGTCGCTACGACCTCTTCGGTGAGAGCGGCGCGGCCCGCTCCGGGGGCGGCGAGACGTTCGGGTTCGGTGACCTCTTCGACGCCTTCTTCGCCGGTGACCCGTTCGGGGCCCGGCGGGGCCCGA
>DAIMHT010000311.1:0-2455 GCA_036723155.1 Actinomycetota bacterium | reverse complement strand
CGGATCCCGGACTACATCGGCGACCTGCGGGCCCAGATCGGTGCCGCGCAGCTCGGGGTGCAGCGGCTCAGCCTCGTCATCGACCGGTTCGGCGTCCCCGAGGTCGAAGGCAGCGTCGACGTGATGATCGACTACGCCGCCAACCGGTTCCGGGAAGAGGTGACGAGCTGGCCCGACGGCGTGTACGAGGCCGACGCGTACGTCGATCACGACCCGCTCGGTCATCCCGACATCCACCTGCACGTCAAGATCACCGTCGACGGCGAGCACCTCACCATCGACTACACCGGCAGCGACACCCGCCAGGAGATCCAGGCCTGGTCGACGTACGGGAACACCCGGGGCTACACGGTGGCGCAGATCGCCTCCATGATGGATCCCGAGATCCCGAAGAACGAAGGGTTCTTCGACCAGATGCAGCTGGTCGTCCCCCAGGGCTGCGTCCTCAACCCGCACCCGGGCAAGCCGGTCAGCGCCGGCACCCACCACCCCGGCGCCGACGTCGGCGAGGTGATCGCGGTCGCGATGCAGCACGTGCTGCCGGACAAGGCCGTCCCCCAGACCTACAAGACCGGCATCCCGACGATCATCGTCGGAGTCGATCCTCGGACCGGCCAGTCGTTCACCGACCACTCGGCCGAGGTGTACGCGGGCTGGTGCAACGCCGCCAAGGGCATGGACGCCTGGGGGGCCCAGAACGCCTCCTTCGGCAACCTGTGGAAGGCCACCGCCGAGATCAACGAGAGCCTGTTCCCGCACGTCCAGTGGTGCCGCGACTACCGCACCGACTCCGGTGGCCCCGGCCAGTGGCGAGGGCTGTGCGGCAGCCACTACGAGAAAGAGGTCCTCGTCGACGCCAAGGTGTACACGTACGTCGTCGGGATGAAGTACCCGATGCCGGGGATCTGCGGCGGCCGCCCGGGTGCGCCCAACGAGATGATCATCCGGTACGGCTCCGACGACCCCTACCGGGTGGCGCACACCGCCGACTGGGTTCCGATCGCCGCGGGCCAACGCGTCATGTACGACTACGGCGGCGGTGGCGGCTGGGGTGACCCCCTCGACCGTGACCCGACCGCGGTGCTCGACGACGTCCTCGACGAGTACGTCAGCGTCGACGCGGCCGCTCGCGACTACGCCGTGGTGCTCCGGGGCTCCCTCGAGGACCTCACCCTCACCGTGGACGAGGACGCGACCCGACAACTTCGGGCCTCCCGCCGCTCCTGACGCCACCCGTCCGGACCGCACCCGCCAGCATGGGCTATCGACTCGGCGTCGACGTCGGAGGCACGTTCACCGACCTCCTCTGCATCACCCCCGACGGGGCCGTCGTCCTCGACAAGACCCCGACGACCGTCGACGACCAGTCCACCGGCGTCATGAACGGCCTCGGGCAGCTCGCCGAACGGTTCGGGCTGAGCGTCTCCGAGCTCTGCGACCAGCTCGACATCCTGGTGCACGGCACGACCACCGCCGACAACACCATGATCGAGATGAACGGCGCGCCGACCGGTCTGCTCGTCACCGAAGGGCACCGCGACGAGATCGAGATGCGTCGCGTCCACAAGGAGCAGATCTGGGATCCCTCGTACCCGGCGCCGCCCCCGATCGCCCGCCGACGAGCCCGGATCGCGATCCCGGAGCGGCTCAACTTCCGAGGTGAGGTCATCCGGGCCCTCGACGAAGACGCGGTGCGTCGAGGGACGCGGCGTCTCCAGCAGCTCGGGGTCCGCTCGATCGCCATCATGTTCCTCTTCTCGTTCGTGAACCCCGACCACGAGCGCCGGGCCGCGCAGATCGTCCGGGAGGAGTTCCCCGACGTCGAGCACATCTCGATGTCCCACGAGGTCATGGCCCGAGGCCCGGAGTTCGAGCGGGTCTCGACCACGCTCGTCAACGCGTACGTCGCGCCCAAGATCGCGAACTACGTCGAGAGCCTCCAGGCGAAGCTGCGCGCCGCCGGCTACGCGGGGCCACTCCTGATCATGCAAGCCACGGGCGGGGTCATGCCGCCCGAGTACGTCGCCAAGCGAGCCGTGTCGCTCCTCGCATCCGGTCCGACCGGAGGGGTGATGGGCGCGGCGCTCGCGGCGTCGAAGGTGGGAGTCCACAACTTCGTCGCCGTCGACATGGGTGGCACCAGCTTCGATGTCTGTCTCGTGCGCGACGGCCGGCCCGAGATCAAGACCGACTGGAACTGGCGGTACCGCTACTACCTCGGTCTGCCGATGGTGGACGTCCAGAGCGTCGGGGCCGGTGGTGGCTCCATCGCCCGCGTCCGCCAGGGCGCCCTCCTCGTCGGACCCGAGAGCGCGGGGTCCGCGCCGGGCCCGGTCAGCTACGGCCGCGGCGGCGCCAGCCCCACGGTCACCGACGCCGACGCGGTGCTCGGCTACCTCCCCGTCGCCGGGTTCGCGGGGGGCCGCATGCAGCTCGACGTCGACGGGGCCCGGGA
>DAIMHT010000310.1:0-2463 GCA_036723155.1 Actinomycetota bacterium | reverse complement strand
CGGCCTCTGCCGTGTGAAGGCAGCGCTCTTCCGCTGAGCTAAGCGCCCGAGGGGCGTCGAGGGTACCGGGGGGAACGGTTGTCGATGCGAGGGGCGTGGCGGGCGCGATGGAAGACGCTGGGCGCGTGGGGCGCCGACCACAACCCCGGCGCCGAGGCGGTTCCGACGATCAGCGTCGGCGAGCGGGGCCCAGGAAGGTGTGGCGGTCGGGCCAAGAGGGCTTTTCGGCTCCTGGGGGCGGGGGTCGGCCGGGCACACTGGGCCTTGACGGCGGGCGGGAGTCCGGTCCGCGGGTGCCTGCGAGGCGTGGGAGAATGGGGGTCCGCGGCCACCTCAAGGCCGCCCGCAGGGGAAGCGGCGAGCGCCTGAGTCCGAGGTACGAGAGGTAGGTGACGAGGTGCCCAGAAAGGGACGAGCCCGTCGGTTTCGTGAGGCACGGGAGCTGAAGCAGGGTTTCGACGACGGCCTGTTCTCAGAGTCTGGTCGTTCGCTTGCTGACGCCGACGAGGGTGGCGATCAGCCCGCGTCGTGGCTGGATGACGACGAGGGGCATGGCGACGACTGGGATGAGGACGATCCGTTGCGGATCGATGAGGGTGGCCGCCCAGAGAGTGGTCGGGGCCGGCCGGCATCGTCGGTGCACCCGGCGGGGCAGGGCGAGGATCAGACCGTCCGCGGGTCCGGCCGGTCAGGGTCGACGTCGTAACGGCGGATCGCCTCCGCAACTTGTTCGCCTTTGAGGTCGCCTTGGCGGGCGAGGGCGTCGAGGACAGCGACGACGACGTGCTGGGCGTCGACTTCGAAGTGGCGTCGTAGCGCGATCCGGGTGTCGGAGAAGCCGTACCCGTCGGTGCCGAGCGGGATGAACGGGCGGGGCACGAATCGGGCGATCTGGTCGGGCACGGCTTTCACGAAGTCGGTGACGGCCACGATCGGTCCTTCGGCGTCAGCGAGGCACTCGGTGACGTAGGCGACCCGGGGCGCGTCGGTGGGGTGGAGCCGGTTCCAGCGTTCGGTGCTGAGGGCGTCGTCGCGGAGGGATTTGTAGCTGGTGGCGCTCCAGACGTCGGCGGCGACGTCGAACTCGTCGGCGAGGATGCGTTGCGCGTCGAGCGCGGCGAGCATCGCGGTGCCGCTGGCGAGGAGCTGGGCCCGGTGGCGACCCTCGGTGGCGGCAGCCCGGAACGGGTAGAGGCCGCGGACGATCCCGTCCTCGACGCCGTCGGGCATGGCGGGCATCGGGTAGGTCTCGTTGTAGAGGGTGAGGTAGTAGAAGCAGTCCTCGGCGTCGGACCCGTACATGCGTTGGATGCCGTCGCGCACGATGACCGCCATCTCGTAGGCGAACGCGGGGTCGTAGGCGCGGCAGTTGGGGTAGGCGGTGGCGTAGAGCTGGCTCTGGCCGTCGCAGTGCTGGAGACCTTCGCCGGTGAGGGTGGTGCGTCCCGCGGTGGCACCGAGGAGGAAGCCGCGGCCGCGTTGGTCGCCGAAACTCCAGATGAGGTCACCGACCCGCTGGAAGCCGAACATCGAGTAGAAGATGAAGAACGGGATCATGGGCTCGCCCCACGTGGCGTACGCGGTGCCCGCGGCGGTGAAGCTCGCCATCGAGCCGGCCTCGGTGATGCCCTCTTCGAGGAGCCGGCCGGTGCGC
The DNA here is from genome assembly GCA_036723155.1 of Actinomycetota bacterium. Lineage (GTDB taxonomy): Bacteria > Actinomycetota > Acidimicrobiia > IMCC26256 > PALSA-555 > PALSA-555. The sequence continues at coordinate 809 of DAIMHT010000310.1, read as the reverse complement.
GACTCTTGGTAGGAGAGGAGCAGGGCCGCGTCGACCGGTTCGTAGGCCTGACCGAACGGCGCGTAGATCTTGACCTCGCGGAACAGCGCGTCGAGACCGAACGTGCGGGCCTCGTCGGGGATGATGGGCACCACGCGTCGGCCGAGATGCGGGTCGCGTAGGAGGTTGCGGAGCAGCCGCGCGAACGCGGTCGTGGTGGAGGCTTTGCCTTTCTCGCCGCTGCCGGCGAGGAGGTCGGCGTACGTCGGGTCGCCGGGGAGCTCGACGGCCTTAGCCCGCACGACTCGTTTGGGGAGCGGGCCGTGCAGGACCCGTCGGCGGGCGGCGAGATAGTCGTACTCGGGGGACTGGGGTCCGGGGTGGTAGTAGGGCGGGTCGCCGTCTTCGAGCTCGCTGTCGGGGATGGGGAGCTCGAGGCGGTCCCGGAACTGCTTCAGCGCGTCGACGTCGAGCTTCTTGATCTGGTGGGTGGCGTTACGGGCCTCGAGGCCTTGGCCGAGCGTCCAGCCTTTGACGGTCTTGGCGAGGATGACGGTCGGGCTGCCCCGATGCTCGACCGCGAACTTGTAGGCCGAGTACAGCTTGCGGTAGTCGTGGCCGCCGCGCGGCAGCCGTTGGAGGTCTTCGTCGGAGAGGTGTTCGGCGAGGCGGCGAAGTCGGGGGTCGGGGCCGAAGAAGTGCTCCCGGATGTACGCGCCGCTCTCGACGGCGTACTTCTGGAACTCGCCGTCGACGGTGGTGTTCATCTGGTTGACGAGGACACCGTCGACGTCGCGGGCGAGGAGCTCGTCCCAGCCGCGACCCCAGAT
>DAIMHT010000309.1:0-2467 GCA_036723155.1 Actinomycetota bacterium | reverse complement strand
GCGAACGTCGTCCGCTCCGCCCTGACCGTCCTGGGGGTCGTCATCGGGGTCGGAGCGATCGTCACGCTGGTCGCGGTCGGCAACGGGTCCGCCAACGCGGTGAGCTCCCAGTTCGCCGGGCTGGGCGCCGACACCCTCACCGTCAGCCAGGGCCGCGGGTTTAGCGGCGGACTCCGCGGGGCGGCCGGGAGCGGCACGCCCCTGACGTTCAGCGACGCCGCGGCGTTGGCCCGGGACCCCCAGATCGCCTCGACGGCGCCGATCGTGCAGCGCCAGCTCAACGTCTCCTACAGCGGGGTCAGCCAGACCGAAACGGTGCAGGGCACCACGACCGGGGTCGTGAAGACCGACCACCTCGTCGTCCAGTCGGGGCAGTTCTTCACCGGCTTCGCGGCGGCCCACAGCCTGCGGGTCACCGTCCTCGGCGCCACGCTCGCCTCCGACTTGGGCCTGACCCCGTCGAGTGCCCCCGGCACCGTGATCCGGATCGGCAACTCGTCCTTCGTGGTGGTCGGTGTCCTCGAGCCGCAAGGCGGCGTGGGGTTCTTGAGCCCCGACAGCAACGCGCTGATCCCGATGCAGACGATGCTGGGTCGCCTCGTCGGCTCCAACGCCACCATCAGCCAGATCCGGGTCCAAGCCGCGCCGGGTGCGGTCAGCACCTTCGGGAGTTCGGTCGAGTCCGACATGCGCTCCGCCCACAACTTGAGCACGACCCAAGCGGACGACTTCTTGGTGATCAACCCGACGACGGTCGTGGCCGCCCAGAAGCAGTCCAGCACCGACTTCACCCGCCTCATCACCGCGATCGCCGCGATCAGCCTGATCGTCGGCGGCATCGGCGTCGCCAACGTGATGCTCGTCGCGGTGCGGGAACGCACCCGGGAGATCGGGGTGCGGCGCGCGCTGGGAGCCCGGCGCCGGGACATCATCGTGCAGTTCCTGACCGAGGCGACCGTGCTCAGCGCGGTCGGGGGCGGGATCGGTGTCGTGCTGGGGCTCGGATTCGCCTACCTGCTACCGTCGATCTCGTCGCAGCAGACCCAGGTTTCGTATTGGGCCGCGCTGCTCGCGTTCGTGGCGTCGGCCCTGGTCGGCATCGTGGCGGGGGTCGGTCCCGCGAACCAAGCGGCGGCGCTCGAGCCCGCGTCTGCACTTCGCTACGAGTAGCAGGTCACCATGAAGGTGCTCGTCGTCGAGGACGAGGTCCAGCTCGCGGATGCCATCGCCCGGGGGTTGCGGCGGGAAGGCGTGGCGGTGGACACGGCCCACGACGGAGACCTCGCGCTCGAGAAGGCCGCGATGGTCCCCTACGACGTGATCGTGCTCGACCGGGACCTTCCCCGTGTCCATGGGGATGACGTCTGCCAGACGTTGCGGGTCGGGGGGAGCACGGCCCGGATCTTGATGCTGACCGCGTCGGGAACGCTCGAAGATCGGGTGAGTGGCCTCAATCTGGGGGCCGATGACTATTTGCCGAAGCCGTTCGCCTTCGTCGAGCTCGTCGCCCGGGTTCGGGCCCTGGGTCGCCGTCAGCCGACGGTGCCGAACATGGTGCTGGAGCGGGGCGGCCTCCGGGTCGATGCCGCCCGCCATGACGTGCGCCGAGACGGCGAGACCGTCCCGTTGACCCCGAAGGAGCTTGCCGTCCTCGAAGCGCTCTTGGTCGCCAACGGTGCCGTGGTGAGCCCAGAGACGCTCTTGGACCAGGTCTGGGACGAGCACGTCGATCCGTTCACCAACGTGGTGCGGGTCACGGTCATGACGCTGCGCAAGAAGCTGGGGCCGCCGTCGGTCATCGAGACCGTGATCGGCGCCGGGTATCGCGTCCGATGATGAACGCCCGCCCGCGGGGTCTCACCATCCGGCTGCGTCTGACGCTCCTCATTGGCGCGCTGTTCATCGTCGCGGGGAGCATCCTGCTCGGGATGACCTACCTGCTCGTCGAGCACAGCGTGACGACCAACCCGGGGCAGGTTCGGGCGGTCCTGGCCCAACGGCTCGGTGTCGACGCGGGCCAGCTGCGCGGGGTTGGGGGGGCGGGAAGCACGCCACCGGGTCTCAGTCCGCAGGCGCGTCGGCTCGCGCAGCTCGAGGCGCAGGCGCGCCGCACCGCGTTTCGCGACGCGCAGCGCGAGATCACGAACCAGAATCTGCACCGGCTGCTCGTCGAGTCGGGTATCGCGTTAGGGGTGATGGCGGTCGTCTCGGTGGGCTTGGGCTGGGTCGTGGCCGGTCGGATGCTGCGCCCGTTGCACACCATCACGACGACCGCCCGGCGGCTCTCGGACGTGAACCTCCACGAGCGGATCGGGCTCGAGGGGCCCGCCGACGAGCTCAAGGACCTCGCCGACACCTTCGACGCCATGTTGGAGCGCCTCGATCGGGCGTTCATGAGTCAGCAGCGGTTCGTCGCCGACGCGTCGCACGAGCTGCGGACGCCGTTGGCGGTGATCCGCACCGAGGT
>DAIMHT010000308.1:0-2475 GCA_036723155.1 Actinomycetota bacterium | reverse complement strand
GAGCCCTTGGTGCGGCAGCGCCGCCGGAGGGGACAGGCGCCGCAGCGCGGGTCGGCCGGCCGGCACAGCACCGCACCGACGTCCATGAGGGCGAGCAGGCGGTCGCGACCCCGCAACGGCGCGCCGACGCGGACCATCTCCGCCTCGGTGTCGCGGATGTTGAGCCGCCGTCCGACGACCCGCTCGACGACGCGTCGGATGTTCACGTCGACCGCGACCACATCCGCGTCGTCGGCCTGGGCGCGGAGCGCGCCCGCGGTGTAACGCCCGACGCCGGGCAGGTCGGTGAGCTCGTCGGGCCAGCCGTCGCGCGTGATGTGGCAGGCGGCGTCCCAGAGGCGGCGGGCCCGGCGGGGGTAGCCGAGGCGGCCCCAGGCGCGGATCACGTCACCGGGCCCGGCCGCGGCCATCGCCGCCGGTGTCGGGAACTCGGCGATGAACGTCGGCCAGGCCGCCTCGGCCCGGGAGGCTTGGGTCTGGTGCAGCATGACCTCGGAGACGAGCACTGCCCACCGATCGCGGGTGGCGCGCCACGGCAGCTCATGGCGGCCGTGGTCGCGGTACCAGGACTCGAGCGGGGAGCCGGGGTCCGCCACTACGCCAAGCAGGCGATCGCCACCGTCGAGCCGGGCGGCACCATCGATCCGCCCGCCGGGTTCTGGGACACCACCGGGCTGTTCGTTCCACACGACGCCTGCACGTTGAGCCCCGCCGCGGTCAGGGCGGCGATCGCGTCCTGACGGTTCTGCCCGACGACGTTGGGGACCGTGATCGTGGACGGGCCTGTGGAGACCACCATCTGGATCGAGTCGCCCTTGTTGGCCATCGTCCCGGGCGGGGGGATGGTGTTGATGACCTTGCCCGACGGGACCGTGTTGTTGGCCTGCGGGACGACCGTGACCTGGAAGCCCGCCGTCTGCAGCACGGTCGAGGCCTGCGTCTGGTCCTGGCCCCGCACGTCGGGCACTGCGACCTGGGGCGCCTTCGCGACCGTGAGGGTGACCGCGGTGCCGCGCGCCGCCTTCGTGCCCGCGACGGGGCTCATCGCGAGCACCGTGCCCGCGGGCGAGTTTGGGGTCGCCATGTCGGAGCGCTGCACCGTCAGCTTCAGGTTCTGGAGCGCGAGCTGGGCCTGGTCGAACGTCTGGCCGACGACGTTCGGCAGCGTGACGATGTTGCCCACCACTTGGAGGGTCACGACCTTGCCCTTGGCGAGGAGCTCCCCGGCGCCGGGGCTCTGCTTCACGACGCGACCGGTGTCGAGGCTGGCTGTCTCGACGTCGGTGCGAGCCACCTTGAACCCGGCGGCCTTCAGCCGCGTCGCCGCGTCGGCGAAGGCCGGGTTCCCGCTGGTCACGTCGGGGACCTCCACCTTGGGTGCCGAGGCGCTCGCGGTGCTCCCGAGCAGCTGATCGCGCAGCTGCGGGACGAGCAGCACGACGAGGAGGGCGGCGAGGAGCCCGAGCCCGATGATGGTCGCGACGACCGGCCCCCAGCGTCGTCGCGGTGGTTCGTCCCACATCTCCCCCGCCTGGGTGGGTGCGGCGGCGGCGGTGGCGGCCATCGTCGGGACGTCCGCGCTGGCCAGCGGCGCGAACGGGGCGGCCACGGGGCGTCCCCGTTCGAAGCGAACGAGGTCGTCGCGCAGGGCGTCGGCCGACTGGTACCGGGCGGCGACGTCTTTCGCCAGCGCGGCCATGATGACGGTGTTGAGGTCCGGTGGAAGGTCGGGGACGAACTGCGACGGCGGCATGGGCTGCTCGCGGACGTGCTTCATCGCCACCGCGACCGGACTGTCGGCCTGGAACGGCGGGAAGCCGCAGACCATCTCGTAGAGCACCACGCCCAGCGCGTACACGTCGGTCCGTCCGTCGACCGGGAAACCCTGGGCCTGCTCGGGCGAGAAGTAGGTGGCGGTGCCCATCACCGAGCCGGTCTGGGTGAGGCCCTGCGCGGCGTCGGTCGGGTTGGCGGAGATGCCGAAGTCGGTGACCTTCACCTGGCCGGTCGGGGTGATGAGCACGTTGCCGGGCTTGACGTCCCGGTGCACGACCCCGTTGGCGTGCGCGAACGCGAGCGCGTCGGCGATCTCGGCGCCGATCGCGGCGGCTTGGACCGCGGGCATTGTCCGCTGGACGCGCAGGATGTCTCGCAGCGACTGCCCTTCGACGTACTCCATGACGATGAAGTACGTGCCGTGCTCCTGGCCCCAGTCGTAGACGCCGACGATGTTCGGATGGTTGAGGGACGCGGCGTTGTGCGCCTCGCGTCGGAACCGCTCCACGAAGCTTGGGTCGCGAGCGAACTCGGGGAAGAGGACTTTGACGGCGACGAGGCGGTCCAACACCTGGTCGCGAGCGAGGTAGACGTCCGCCATGCCGCCCCGGGCGATCGGGCCCTCGACGGTGTAGCGGTTCGCGAAGGTGCCCGCGACCTGCGTCATCGACGGATCAGGGTAGTGGTCACGGTCGGCGA
>DAIMHT010000307.1:0-2484 GCA_036723155.1 Actinomycetota bacterium | reverse complement strand
CGTTCACCCCGCGGCTCTGCGCCAGCTGGGGGGCGTTCACGAACGAGACCGGCTCGTCGACGACGCGCTGCAAGGCCCCTTTGAGGACCGCGAGGGTCAAGACGCGGCAGTCGTAGTCGGCGATCTCGCCTTCGTAGGAGATCTCGAGCGAGTCCACGACACCGCCGGCGAGGGCGGTGAAGAGTCGCCCCAGCCGCTCGGCGAGCGGCAAGAAGGGTTGCACGGTGGCGTTCGCCTCGGTGGCGGCGAGGTTCACGGCGTAGGGAACGAACTCGCCCCGGAGGGCCAGCACCACCTGCTCGGCGATGGTCTGGCCGGCCTTGTCCTGCGCTTCTGCGGTCGACGCGCCGAGGTGGGGGGTGACGACGACGTTGGGGAGCTCGAACAACGGCGACGTGGTGGTCGGCTCGGTGGCCCAGACGTCGATGGCCGCGCCGGCGACGCGGCCCTCGCGCAGCGCGTCGGCGAGCGCGGCCTCGTCGATGATGCCGCCCCGGGCGGTGTTGACGATCCGCAGGGTCGGTTTCGCGTGCGTGAGCAGGTCGGCGTCGACCAGCCCGAGGGTGTCGGGCGTCTTGGGGAGATGGATGGTCAGGAAGTCGGCTTGGCGAACGAGCTCGTCGAGGGCGGGGACCAGCGTCACGCCGAGCTGGCGGGCCCGGTCGGCGCTCACGAACGGGTCGTACGCGAGGAGCTGCATCCCGAAGGCGTGCGCTCGTTGCGCCACCAGGACCCCGACCCGGCCGAGGCCGACGATGCCGAGCGTCTTGGCGTGCAGCTCGACCCCTTCCCAGCGGGACCGGTTCCATTTGCCCCGTCGGAGATCGGCGTCGGCTTGGGGCACGTTGCGGGCCTGGGCGAGCAGGAGCGCCAGGGTGTGCTCCGCGGCCGAGAGGACATTGGACTGCGGGGCGTTGACGACCATGATCCCGCGCCGCGTCGCGGCGTCGACGTCGACGTTGTCGAGCCCGATCCCGGCGCGGCCGACGACGACGAGCTCGGGGGCCGCGGCGAGGAGGGCGTCGTCGACCTGGGTGGCGCTGCGGATGACGAGCGCCGCCGCGTCGCTGACCGCGCCGCGCAGCGCGTCGGGGGTGAGGCCCAGCCGTTGGTCGACCTCGAGGCCGGCCGCCCGCATGGCGTCGAGGCCGCGCGCCGCGAGCTCTTCGGTGACGAGAACGCGCGGGCTCACGACGCGTGAGGGTAGCGGCGGCGGTGGTCCGAACCGCGATTGGTTGTCGGGAGTGGCGTCGCGTCGCAACGCCGGCGGCCTCGGGATCCTCAGGATCTGCGGGATCGGCTCAGCGCAGCAGCTTGGTGAGCCGTTCGACGCCCTCGACCAGGTCCTCGTCGCCGAGCGCGAACGACATGCGGGCGTACCCCGGCGCGCCGAACGCCTCGCCGGGGACCATCGCCACCTTGGCCTCCTCGAGCGCCAGCTCGCACAGCTCGAGGCTGCTCGTGGGCGTACGGCCCGCGAGGTCACGACCGAGCACGCCGGTGAACGAGGGGAAGCAGTAGAACGCGCCTTGCGGCTCGAGGCAGCTCACCCCGGGGATGGACGACAGCAGCTCGTGCATCGTGCGGCCGCGCCGCTCGAACGTGGCTCGCATCGCCGCGACGGCCTCGAGGTCGCCGGTGACGGCCGCGAGCGCGGCTCGTTGCGCGACGTTCGTGACGTTGGACGTGGCGTGGGACTGCAGGTTCGTCGCGGCACCGACGACGTCGCGAGGCCCGATCATCCACCCGACCCGCCAGCCGGTCATGGCGTAGGTCTTCGCGACGCCGTTGACGACTACGCAGGTGTCGGCCAGCTCGGGGACGAGCACCGGCATGGACGAGAAGCGATGCGCGCCGAACGTCAGGTGCTCGTAGATCTCGTCGGTGACGACCCAGATGCCGTGCTGGAGCGCCCACCGTCCGATCGCCTCGACCTCGGAGGGCGGATAGACGGCCCCGGTCGGGTTGCTCGGGGAGACGAAGAGCAGCGCCTTGGTCCGCTCGGTCCGGGCCGCTTCGAGCACGTCGACCGAGACCCGAAACCCGGTCTCCTCGGTCGTGGCCAGCGGGACGGGGACACCGTCGGCGAGGGCGATGGCCTCGGGGTACGTCGTCCAGTACGGGGCGGGGAGCAGCACTTCGTCGCCGGGGTTGAGGAGCGCCTGGAACGTCTCGTAGACGGCCTGCTTGGCGCCGTTGGTGACGAGCACCTGCGCCGCTTCGCACCGGTACCCGGAGTCGCGCCCGGTTTTGGCCGCGATCGCCTCCCGCAGCTCGGGGAGCCCCGGGGTCGGCGTGTACCGATGGTTGCGGGGGTCGAGGCACGCGGCGGCGGCGGCTTCGACGATGTGCGCCGGGGTCGGGAAGTCGGGCTCGCCGGCACCGAACCCGATGACGGGCTCCCCCGCGGCTCGCAGCGCCTTCGCTTTGGCGTCGACGGCGAGGGTCGCCGATTCGGTGATCGCCGCGATCTTGCGGGACAGG
>DAIMHT010000306.1:0-2484 GCA_036723155.1 Actinomycetota bacterium | reverse complement strand
CCCCATCCGCTCTTCGCCGCGTTCGTGCGCGCCGCGTCCGAGCGGGCCGAAGGCCGGGCACCGCGGCTTCCGATCGCCACCGCGACCGTCGCCGCCCCGTGACCGACTTCCGCGTCGTCGACTCGACGTCGCGGTGCCGCTCGGGGATCCTCGAGCTCGTCGAGCTGGCCGTCGAAGGGCCGGACGGGGACACTCACACCCGGTCGGTGGTGCGCCACCCGGGCGCGGTCGTCGCGGTCCCGGTCGTCGACGACGACGCCATCCTCGTCCGTCAGTTCCGGGCCGCGGCCGGCCGGGCGCTGCTGGAGGTCCCGGCGGGGAAGCGTGACGTCGCCGGTGAGGCCCCGGAGGCGACCGCGGCCCGCGAGCTCGAGGAGGAGATCGGCCAGTCCCCGGGGCGGCTGCGCAAGCTGGCCGAGTTCTACAACTCTCCTGGGTTCTGTGACGAGTACACCCACCTGTACTGCGCCACGGAGCTGTCCGCGGTGGCGGAACGGTGGGGTGTCACCGCGGAGGAGGAGGCGATGTCGATCGAGCGGGTGCCGCTCGCCGCGACCGCGGACCTGATCGCGGCCGGGGAGCTCATCGACGCCAAGAGCATCGTCGGCTTGTTGCTCACCCAGCAGCTCCTCGAACGCGAACGCGCCGGGCGCGGCTGACTGGTGGCCGACGAGCCGGCCCCGGACGTGCTGGCCGACGCGCTCGCCGAGCACGCCAGCTACCTCGCGGTCGAGCGAGGGCTGCGTCCGAACACGCTGCTCTCCTACCGGCGGGACCTGCGCGGCTACGAGCGCCACCTGCGGGAGCGGGGCGTCACCGCACCCACGGATGTCACCGCGGCGATGGTGGGCGGGTACGCGACGTGGCTGCGGACGGCGACCGACGACGAGGGCCACGCCCGGTACGCGGCGGCGTCGGTCGCGCGGGCGCTCGTCGCGGTGCGGTCGTTCCACCGGTTCTGTGTCGACGAGGGCCTCTGCGCGGTCGATCCGACCGAGGACATCACCGGGCCTCGGGTCGCGGCGGGGATCCCGAAGCCGCTGTCGGAGATCGACGTGGAGGCGCTGCTGGCCGCGGCGTCGGCGGAGACCCCGACGGGGCTGCGGGACCGGGCGATCCTCGAGGTGCTCTACGCCGGCGGGTTGCGGATCACCGAGCTCGTCGGGCTCGACCGGCGCGACCTCGACGACGACACCGGGCTGTTACGCGTCTACGGGAAAGGGGGCAAGGAGCGGGTCGTGCCCCTCGGGGGTCCGGCCCGGGGCGCGGTGCGCGCCTACCTGACGCGCGGACGGACCGAGCTGTCCCGTCCCGGACGGTCGGGGGCCCGGGCAGGTGAGGCGATCTTCTTGAACGCCCGCGGGGGGCGGCTGACCCGACAGGGGGTGTGGGGGCTGGTGCGGGCCGCGGGGCGGCGAGCCGGGCTCGGCGACCAGGTCTTCCCCCATGTGCTGCGCCATTCGTGCGCCACCCACATGGTCGACCGGGGGGCGGACATCCGGGTGGTCCAGGAGCTGCTGGGTCACGCCAGCGTCTCGACCACCCAGGTGTATACGAAGGTGTCGGCGGAGCGGCTGCGAGCGGTGTACGACGCCGCGCATCCCCGAGCCCGGGAAGATTCGGGGAGGGGGGCAGTACGATGACGGCATGGCTGACGCGTCGCAGACGCTGGTGCGCGCGCAGCTCCAGGAGGAGCGCGACCGGCTCCAGGATCAGCTCCGGGAGCTCGGCAAAGGGCCCGACGGGAACCTGACCTTCGACGGCGGGTTCGCGGACACGAGCCAGGTGACCGCGGAGCGTGGTGAGATGGAGGCGTTGGCCGTCAGCCTCACCGACCGGGTGAGCGAGATCGACGATGCCCTGAAGAAGCTCGACACCGGTGAGTACGGGCAGTGCGAGCAGTGCGGTCAGCCGATCCCCGAGGCTCGCCTGGAAGCGATGCCCGGCGCCCGGCTCTGCATCGCGTGCGCTTCCAAGTCCCGCTGACTGGTGCCTCCGCTTCGCGAAGCGGTCATCTTCTTCGGCTGCCTCGTCGTCGCGGTCATCCTCCACGAGGTGAGCCACGGGGTCGTCGCCAGCTGGCTCGGTGACGACACCGCCAAGCGGGCCGGTCGTCTCACCCTGAACCCGATACCGCACATCGACCCGTTCGGGTCGATCCTGCTCCCGGCCATGGGGGCGCTCGCCGGCCTGCCGGTGTTCGGGTACGCCAAGCCGGTGCCGGTGAACCCGGCCCAGTTGCGCCACCCGAGGCGAGACATGGTCATCGTGAGCCTCGCGGGGCCGTTCACCAACCTGCTGCTGATGGCCGTCGCCGCGGTCATCGCCCGGGCCCTCCACTCCGGGGGTGGGGTGCTCCCGGGCGAGCTCGCCGGGTCGACGCCGGATCTGCTGCTCGAGATCGTGTTCTACTTCGCGCTCGTCAACATGCTGTTGGGGTTGTTCAACCTGTTGCCGATCCCGCCGCTCGACGGCTCGGCGCTG
>DAIMHT010000305.1:0-2487 GCA_036723155.1 Actinomycetota bacterium | reverse complement strand
GCGGCGATGCCCTTGCGCATCTGGGTCATCGGCAGAAGCACTTCGTCCGCGCCCTCGGGGAATTCGATCGGGGTGCCGGCGGGTGCGACCGCGGGGACGACCGGGATCGCCACGACAGACTTCGGGGTCGAGGTGGGCGCGAGAGCAGGCTGTGCGGGAGCCGGCACGGGCGCGCCGAGGGCCGGAACAGGCTCGATTCGTCGAGCGATGAGCCCTTCGACATCTCTCTTGCGGATTCGGCCCCCGGGCCCGGTCCCCGTGAGATCAGCGAGATCCACGCCCGCGTCGCGGGCCAGCCTGCGTGCCACCGGGCTCGCGAACAGGCGCTCGCCTTGCGGCGCCCCGCCGGCGTCCCTGGACACACCCGGCTCGACCGGCCGGGGCGATCCCCATTCGACCGCTACACCCGGAGTGCCGGTGGACGACCTGCCGACGGCTGTCGCGCCGACGAGACCCAGCTCGAAGAGAGCGCGATCGACGTCCTCGACCACCTCGCCGACCGCGCCGAGCAGTGCGATGGGCGAACCCACTTCCAAGCGAGTGCCTTCGTCAGCCAGGCGGCGGAGAAGGACGCCTGCGGTCTCCGCCGGGACGTCGACGTTCGCCTTCTCGGTCTCGACAGCAACGAGTGTGTCGCCGGCGGCGAACGCGCCACCTTCCGGCACGGCCCAAGTCGTGAGTATGGCCTCGGTCGTGTTCGCCGCGATCTCGGGCATGCGTAGGATCTCTGGCAAGTCAGCCCACCGGCATCTGGCGCAGGCGAGCGACGACTTCCTCGGTCTTCGCGATGGCTGCGCGCTCGAGGACCTTGCTGATGCTCGGTGATGCCTCGCCGCCCGTCACCCGCTGGACCGGAGAGTCGAGCCAATCGAAGAGGCGACGCTGAATCTCGTCGGCGAGCCACCCGCCGTACGACGTCCCGATCGCCCCCTGCTCGGCGATCAGGACGTTGTTCGTCTTCTTGACGCTTTCGTTGATGGTGCCCCAGTCGAGGCTCGCGCGGTCCAGCCAGCGAAGGTCGATGACCTCTGCGTCGACTCCCGTCTCCTCGACCGCCTCGAGGACGTGGCGGGTCATGGCGAGATACGTGAGAACTGTCAGTGCTCGACCCGGGCGTCGTATAGCGGCCTTGCCGACCGGGAGGTAGTGATCGAAGTCGTCGGGGAGACCCGGTCCGGTCGAGTTGTAGAGGTCGACGTGCTCGAGGACGACGACCGGGTCGTCGCAGGCGAGCGCGGTGTTCATCAGACCGACGTAGTCGAACGGGGTGGACGGCGCGACGATCCGCCAGCCGGCTGACGTGGCGAAGATCCCGGCCGGGTCCATCGAGTGCTGCGAGCCATAGCCGGTCCCCGTGGCGACCTTGCTACGGACTACGATCGGCACCTTCCCGTCGCCGCCGAACATGTGCCGCGCCTTCGCGATCTGGTTGAACAGCTGGTCGGCGGCAACCCAGAGGAAGTCGGCGTACATGAACTCGACCACCGGTCGGAATCGGCCGTCGAGCGCGATCCCGCCGCCCAGTCCCGCGAAGGCGTTCTCGCTGATGGGCGTACCGAGGATGCGGTCCGGGAAGGCGTCCTTGAGCCCCCGCGTCGCACCGTTCGTGCCCCCGTTGAGGTGATGGATGTCTTCCCCCATCACGATGATCCGGGAATCCGTCTCGAGCCGGCGACGCATGACGCCGGCAACCGCGTCGATGAACTTCACCTCTTCCAGCCGCCCCACGAAGTCCTCGACGTCCGTGAAGGAGATACCGGCGATCTCGCTCAGGTCGCCGCGCACCCCGTGGTCGACGAAACCTGGGCCCGGCCATTCGACGGGCTTGATCCGGCGCTTGGGTTTCCCGCCCGGCGCGGGTTCGAGGATGACATCGCCCAGCTGCCCCATCAGGCTCCGGGCGCGCGCGACTGCGGCGTCGATGTCGTCCTGGCTCACGAGCCCCCGTCGCAGGAGGTGGCGGGCGGTCGTTTCGATCGGGTCGCGCGCGCGCCAGGCGGTCTCCTCCTCCTTCGACCGGTACCCGAACGCGCTGCCAGGGAATGGGCCGTTCTGGTGGAAGTATCGGTAGACGTCGGCCTCGATGAGGGTCGGCCCACCGCCGGCGCGCATGTGTCGCACCGCCTCCTGGGCGGCAAGGTAGACCGCCAGCGGGTCCATCCCGTCGACCTTCCAGCTCGGGATCCCGAAGCCAGGACCCCGAGCTGAGAGACGTGGCTCGGCCGTCGCCTCGGAGACGTGGGTGGAGACCGCGTACTGGTTGTTCTCGACGAAGAAGCAGAGTGGCAGCTTCCACGCGGCAGCCAGGTTGAACGTTTCGAGAGTCGACCCGATGTTGATCGCGCCGTCACCGAAGAAGGTGAAGGCGACGGCGTCGGTCCCGGCATGCTTGTGGGCCCACGCGGAACCCGCTGCGAGCGGGACGCCGCCGCCGACGATGGCGTTCGTGCCGATCGCGCCCGCCTCGAGCCACTGCAGGTGCATGCT
>DAIMHT010000304.1:0-2501 GCA_036723155.1 Actinomycetota bacterium | reverse complement strand
CCGGCCCAGACGGTGGCGGTCTCGGTTCCGGCCCAGTGGATCCGTCCGCACGGCTCGCGTAACGCGGGGCCGAACTGGGTGAGCACTCCGGGTGCGAGGTGCGCGCCGTAGCAGCCGCGGCTGAACGGCTCGGCCGCCCAATCCAGTTCGAGGAACTCAGCCGGATCGGCGGCGGCGGGGCCGAAAGCGCGGGTCAGGCAGCTGACGACGGCACCCCGCCGGTCGTGGGGCGCGTACCGGGACAGCTCCCGGGCGTGTGCACCTTCGACGAAGGCGAGCAAGACCCCGGGCTGACCGTCGGGCGGTGTGTTGTCGAACGTGAGCTGGACCGGGCCGGTATCCGACGTCGACTGACCGGTCAGCCCGTCCGCTCGCCAGAACGGCTCGTCGTATACCGCCATGCACTTGATGACGGACCCCATCGGCAGCTTCTGGGTCAGCTGGTCGCGCCACGGCGGCAGGACCGGGTCGTACTCGAAGCGGCCCGCGAGGACCGGCGGTGTCGCGATGATGACCCGACGGGCCCGGACCGTGAGCCCTTCACCCTCGACGGTCACGCCGTCGTCGTCCTGCGCGACGCGTCGAACCGGGACACCGCAGCGCACCACACCGAGCCGCTCGGCCAGTCCCGTGGCGAGCACTTGGGACCCCCCGACGATCCGTGATTCCTGGGCGCCGCCACGCACGCCGAGCAGGCGGTCGAGGAACCCACCGGAGTGGCTGTAGAAGAGGAAGTGCAGCAGCGAGAGGTCGGCGGCCTCGGTGGCGAACACGGCCCGCACCGCCAGTCGGAGCATCTCGCGGGCCCCGCGGGTGTGAACGTGGCGACGGAGCCAGGTCTCGAAGGTCTCGCCGTCCCACTCCTCGGCCCGCGGAGATCCCCACGGCTCGTCGAGCGAGACGGACTTCGCCATCCGATCCAGCCGCAGCTGGGCCTGCCCGATGTCGGCCAGGACCGGTGCGGGAAGCTTCGGGATCGCGCCCCGGTAGCGGCGGTGCCGACCGCGGTACACGACCACGTTGTCGCCCTCGTCGTAGGTCGGGAACAGCGTTTCGCCGAGATCCTCGGCCAACGCCAGGATCCGGTCCTGGGTGGGGCCGACCCACTGGCCACCGAGCTCGAGCATCGTGCCGTCGGCGGTGGGCCGGTTCACCACCCGGCCCCCGACTCGGTCTCGGGCCTCGACGACGGCGACCGAGTGGCCGCGAGCGATGAGATCGCGTGCCGCGACAAGACCCGCAAGCCCGGCGCCGACGACCACCACCTCGACGTCCACCGCGCGCGGACGATAGCCGCGTCGTCACCTCGCCGTCGCCGACGCGCGCCACAACGCCCCCGACCCGGGGTCGCGAACCGCCCGGTACGGTGGCATTGATGTGCGATTGCCTGGTGGCACTCCCGGCGGCGAGCACGTCATCCCGGACCCTGTTCGCCAAGAACTCGGACCGTCCCTTCGACGAGGCACAAGAGCTCGAGTGGCTCGCTCCCCGGCGCGACACCGGACCGCTACGAACGACGTACATCGACGTCGACCCGGCCCCGGGCTGGACCCTCGGTGTCCTCGCGTCCCGCCCGTCGTGGATGTGGGGCCTCGAGCACGGCGTCAACGAAGCCGGTGTCGCGGTCGGCAACGAAGCGGTCTACACCACCCTCGACCCGCGCCGGTTCCCGCCGCGCCTGGTCGGCATGGACCTGGTGCGACTCTCGCTCGAACGGGGCGACACCGCCCCCGCGGCGGTCGAAGTGATCGTCGGGCTCCTCGAGCGATACGGGCAGGGCGGCAGTGGCTACGACGGACACGACGACCCGTACTGGTCTTCGTTCCTCGTCGCCGACGCCGCCGACGCGTGGATCGTCGAGACCTCCGGGACCGTGACCGCCACCGAGCACGTGACCCGGACCCGGGCGATCTCCAATCGCTTGACCATCCCGGCGTTCGATGCCGCGCATCGCGATCCTGCGATGCCGACCGACTTCGTCGATCCCCGGCTTCGCGCCAGCGAAGCGGTGCTCGCCGCGGAGCCGGTCAGCGTGACCAGGGTCAAGGACCATCTGCGCGACCACACCACCGGCGAGAGCGGCTTCACCGTCTGCATGCACGTCGACCACGCGGTCGCGACCACCGCGGCGCTGATCGCGGAGCTGCCGGGGCCGTTCCCGAGCCGTCGGCCGCTGGCGCACGTCTGTCTCGGGTCGCCGTGCCGCTCGATCTTCGTGCCCGTCGCCGTGGGCCGGACCCTCGGGCAGCCTCCGGCATGGAAGCGGTTCCTCGACGTCGGACCCGACACCGCGCAGCGGCTGGCGGCCCTCGAAGCCGACCTCGCCGCTGCCGCGCCCGACGACGCGGACTCCGACACCTGGGCCCCCGACGCGTGGAGGCAGGTGGAGGCCGTCCTCACGCACCGGCCGGGCTGACGCCGCATCCCGGAGCGGCGGGCGCGCCGACGGCTCATAGGGTGACGCCGTGAACCGGGCCGCGGCTCCCGAAGCGGACCTGCGC
>DAIMHT010000303.1:0-2515 GCA_036723155.1 Actinomycetota bacterium | reverse complement strand
AACTGCACCGGGTTGGCGACGAGCGCCACCGGGCTCCCGTCGTCGGCGGCGACCGTCGGGAGATAGCCGTTCGCGATCACCTGCGCGTCATCGTGAATCTCGCGGGCGTTCTGCATCGGGGCCCAGACGCCTTGCATCGTCGCCAGCCGCTCCCGCCACTCGGCGAGCGTCGCCTCCGCGAAGATCTCGGCGATCCGGTCGCGGCACTCGCGTCGGTGCTCGAAGCGCGCCGCGGCGTTCTCGAACCGGGGGTCATCCACCAGCTCGGGATGTCCGAGGTGGACGCAGAAATCACCCCAGAATCGGTCCGATTCGAGCATCACGAGGCTCACGTAGCGCGCGTCTCGAGTCCGGTAGACGCCCACGAGCGGATTCGGTGGTGCGTCTGCGTCGAAGCGGGGCATCGTGGCGCCGTCGTAGAGCTTGGCGGCGACGACGTCCGGCGAGAGGTTCCACAGCGCGGTGCCGAGCAGCGAGACGTCCACGACCGACGGTGTTCCGGTCCGCTCGCGTCGCAGGAGCGCCGCCGCGATTCCACCGGCGATGGCCATGCCGCCCATCACGTCACCGAACGCGGGGCGCGGCCCGACCGGGGGCTCGACGCCGCGGGGGGTGAGCGTGGCGCCGATTGCGCCGCGGGCCCAGTAGGAGGCACCGTCGTAGCCGCCCTTTCCCGCGTCACCGCCGCGGACACCCTGTCCGCTGCCCCGCACGTAGATGATCGACGGCTGATGCTCCCGAATGTCGTCGAGCTCGATGTGGAGCTTGGCGCGCGCCGAGGGAAGGAAGTTGGTGAGAAAGACATCACTCGATGCCGCGAGCCGGTACAGGAGGTCACGGCCGTCGTCGTCGGCCAGGTTGATCCCGACACTGCGTTTCCCGCGGTTCGGCTGCTCGATCATGTAGTTGAACCCGCCCGCCGCGGCTGGCACCAGACCCGAGCTGATCAGCCCTCGTTGGGGATCTCCGCTGACCGGGTGCTCGACCTTGATGACGTCGGCGCCCCAGTCGGCGAGGATCGCTCCCGCCGCGGGCACGAACGTCCAGGAGGCGACCTCGAGCACGCGGATCCCGGACATGGTTTCGCTCACGCTGACTATCCCTTCACCCGTGATCGGGATCGTGCGAACAACGGGGGAAGTCTGGCATCGCGCCGGCCCGCGACGTGGAGCGCCGCGAGCGCGTTCAGGGTTGGTGGGTCGGAGTCGAGCCGCGGCCTTCAGGGCGGGACGGGGTTGACGGTCCGGGAGCCGCATCTGGCGCCTCGGCGGGCCGCGAACCGGATCGGTCGGGACCGTCGTCGTTCGCGGCTCGGGGTGTTGTCGGCGGGGCGGGATGGGCGGGGGTGCCGTCGTGGCGAGCGCGCGGCGCGTCCGTGGATCGCTCCAGGAGCCGCGACAATGCCCGCGACGACGGACCGCACGCGAAGTAGAACGCGGTCAGCCCGTACACCACGAAGCAGGCTTCGGCGCTGATGAAGGCGAGGCCGATGGAAGCCCCGTAGACGATCGGGCTGACCATGGACAGGTGGATCGACCGCCGCAGGCTCGCCGAGCTGGCCTGCTCGCCGAGCAGGTACGGGCGGTGGGCCAGATGCAACCAGATGGCCAGGAACGCGAACCCGATGAACATCATCGTGGCGCTGTACACCGCGGCCGCGGCGTGAGAGTTGCTGCCGCCTTGCCGGGCGTAGTCGGCGAGGAGCGCCGTGGGGAACGGCAGGAACCCGATGCCGAGCAGCAGCCACAGGTTGTAGAACAGCAGTCCTCGGTCGACGTGCTGGATGCGCTCGAACATCGAGTGGTGACTCACCCACATGATCCCGATCACCGCGAACGACAGCGCGTACGCGACGTACGACGGCCAGATCTGGCCCAGGTCGTGAACGAGCTGGCCCGTCTTGGCCGTCGGGACCTTGATGTCTAGGACCAACAGCGTGATGGCGATGGCGATGACGGCGTCGCTGAAGATCTCGAGCCGGTCGGTTCCGGTGTCGAACTTCACCGCACGCCGCCCGCTGCTCGTCCCGGCGCCGACTCGTGGTGACCCGTCATCGGCACCGAGTCGAGGGCACGGTTGAGGGCTTCGTCGGCCAACAGGGTTCCTCCTCCCGAGACGGTCGGCTCCACCGTATTGCGCTCGAGCGCGGGCGCGCCGCCCCCGCGTCCCCTCCGTGTCAGAGGTAGTCCTGGCGGACGAGATGACGGGTGGCGAACCACCCGGGGATCGCCGGCACGTAGAAGTAGATCAACTGGTTGGCGAGCGAGGTCGCGACTGCGATGTCCGAGCGAACCCCGAACGCGACGAGCACCGCGGTGAGTCCGACGGTGCCGACCGCGGTGCCGCCCCCCGGAATGGGGACGGTCGACGCGACCGTGATCACGCCGACGTTGGCCGCCAGTAACGGCCAGAACGACACGTGTCCACCGAAGGCCAGGAGACAGGCGGCGAGGCACCACGCCGCGAGCAGGGCCGCGAGCACGTTCCCGCCGATCAACAGGGCGAGCTGGCGCGG
>DAIMHT010000302.1:0-2520 GCA_036723155.1 Actinomycetota bacterium | reverse complement strand
CGGAGTACCGGTCGGGCCTGGGCGAGGTCGCGAAATACGCGCTGATGCCCGGCGGCGCCGCGGTCGCGTCGCTCCTCGACGACCACACCGCCGCGGTCCTCGACCGGGACCCCGGCGTGCTCACCGATCTCGTCGCCGGCTGCATCGCGATCAAGGCCGCGGTGGTCGCCGCTGACCCCGAGGAGCGCACCGGTGTCCGGGCGGTCCTGAACTACGGGCACACCCTCGCGCACGCGCTCGAGACCACCGGCCAGTACGCCCTCGCCCACGGGGAAGCCGTCGCGGTCGGGCTGGTCTTCGCCGCGCACCTCGCCCACAACCTCGAGCGCGTCGACGACGCCAGCGTCGACCGCGTCGAACGTCGCCTCACCAGCCTCGGTCTTCCCACCCGCGTCCCCGACGACCGATCGGAAGCCGAGCTGCTCGCGGTCATGCGCCGCGACAAGAAGGTCCGCGACGACCTGACGTTCGTGCTCCCGGGCCCGCACGGGCTCGAGCTCGTCCACGATCCCCCCGCGCCGGCCCTCACCGCCGCCTTCCGTGCCGTCGGCGTGGGAGGCTGACCGCAGTGGCCACCATCCTCGTGCTGTCCGGACCGAACCTGAACCTGCTCGGCGAACGAGAGCCCGCCATCTACGGCACCGCCACCCTCGACGACCTCGTCGGCGACGTCCGCGCGGTGAGCTCCGCCGCGGGCCACGACGTCGAGCACCTCCAGTCCAACCACGAAGGCGACCTCGTCGACGCCGTCCAGGGCGCCCGGGGCCGGTGCGCCGCGATCATCGTCAACGCCGGGGCCCTCACCCACTACTCCTACGCCCTCGCCGACGCGCTCGCGACGTACGACGGCGTCGCGGTCGAGCTCCACATCACGAACCCCGCGGCCCGGGAAGCGTGGCGTCACCGCTCCGTCCTCGCGCCCGTCGTCACCGGCACCATCGCCGGCTTCGGGCGCACCGGCTACCGGCTCGCGGCCGAAGCGACCGTCGCCGCCCTCGCCGCGGAGACCCGATGACCGACGCCTGGCCCCCCATGGACGTGGCGTCGCGCCCCACCCGACTCCGGGCCCGCCTCGGTGAGGCCAACGTCGACGCGCTGCTCGTCACCCGGCTCCCCAACATCCGGTACCTGACCGGCTTCACCGGCTCCGCGGCGCTGCTCCTCGTCACCCCCGACACCCTCGTCTTCATCACCGACGGCCGCTACGAGACCCAGTCACGGGAGCAGCTCGCCGCCGCCGGCGTCGACGCGCGCGTCGAGATCGGCGCCACCAGCGCCGCGCAGCACGACCTCCTCGCCGCCGCGGTGGGCCCCGACACCCGCCTCGGCCTCGAAGCCCACGGGGTCACCTGGGCCCAGCAGCGCACCCTCGCGTCGCTCCTCGCGGCGGAGCTCGTCCCGACCGACCAGCTCGTCGAGGACCTTCGCCGTATCAAGGACCCGGGCGAGGTGGCCCGCATCCGGGCCGCGTGCACCATCGCCGACGACGCCCTCGCCGAGCTCCTCCCCACTCTCGCCGACGCGCCCCGGGAGCAGGACTTCGCGGTCGAGCTCGAGTACGCCATGCGCCGCCGGGGGGCCAGCGCCATGAGCTTCGATCCGATCGTCGCCGCCGGACCGAACGCCGCGAAGCCCCACGCGCGGCCGACCGAGCGACCCATCGGAGCGGGGGAGCTCGTCGTCATCGACTTCGGCTGCATCGTCGACGGCTACTGCTCCGACATGACCCGCACCGTCAGCGTCGACGACCCCGGCCCCGAGGCCCGCCGCCTCTGGGACCTCGTCGCGACGAGCCAACAAGCCGGCCGCGACGCGGTACGCGCCGGGGTCGCCTGCGCCGACGTCGACCGGGCCAGCCGCGCCGTCATCGAAGACGCCGGCTTCGGCGACCAGTTCGTGCACGGCACCGGTCACGGCGTCGGGCTCGAGATCCACGAGGCTCCCCGAGTCGCCCGAACCGCGCCTGGTACGTTGGAGGTCGGAACCGTCGTCACGGTCGAACCCGGCGTCTACCTCCCCGGCGTCGGCGGCGTCCGCATCGAGGACACCGTGGTCGTCACCACCGACGGGGCCGCCCCCCTCACCGAAGCCCCCAAGTCGCTCGTCGTCGCGCGGCGCTAACCCAGGATCCCCCGTGAGCATCTCCACCAACGACCTCAAGAACGGCATGGCCCTCAACCTTCCCGAAGGCCTCATGACCGTCGTCGAGTTCCAGCACGTCAAGCCGGGCAAAGGCGGCGCCTTCGTCCGCACCAAGCTGAAGAACTTCCGCACCGGCGCGGTCATCGAACGGACCTTCCGTGCCGACGAGAAGGTCCAGCACGCGGTCATCGACAAACGCGAGATGCAGTACCTGTACCGGGAAGGCGACGCGTACGTCTTCATGGACCTCGACGACTACGAGCAGCTCCGCGTCGAGGGCACCAACGTCGGCTCCGCGGTCCAATACCTGAAGGAAGGCGACCACGCCGTCCTCCCCGTGTACAACGCCGAGGTCCTCGGCGTCGACCTCCCCGCGGC
>DAIMHT010000301.1:0-2534 GCA_036723155.1 Actinomycetota bacterium | reverse complement strand
CTCGACCTTCGCCAGCGCGGCGCGCTTCTCCTCGGTGCTCAGCTCCGTCATCGACCACCTCTCGCGTCGTGCCGCCGACCTGCACCTGGCTTCTAGTCGGTCCCGCATACCCTGTCCAGAGATCGGGCGTCCGCGCGCGTCGCACGGTGCCCGCGAGGCTCGCGATCGCGGGCGGGGGTGGTTCGAACCTCACCCTGACGCATCCATCTGGAGTGTCACCGCTCACCTCCGGCGGTCGCTCCGCCGACGAGAGGGCCGAGGTGTCGAGGAACCTGCTGGGCCGGCGACCCGGCGACGCCCCGTCGACCGGGTCGTCGCGCCGTCGGGTCCTCGAGTGGGCGGCGGGACCTCGTGGCGAGTGGGTCGTCGACTTCACGGCGGTCGCCATCCTGAGTGTGGCGTTGCCGCTCGTGATCGTCTGGCACTTCGGCGCCCTCGGTATCCCCCGGAACGACGATTGGGCCTTCACCCGCATCCTCTTCTCGTGGACGAGTACCGGCCATCTCCAGCTGCTGGACTGGAACACCCAGACGCTCGTCGGCCAGCTCGCGATCGCGGTCCCGGTCGTGAAGGTCTTCGGGACCCGCATCGGTGCGCTCCAGGCGTGGGTGGCGGTCCTCGGTGGTGTCGGCTGCTGCTGCTTGTACGCGCTGCTCCGGAGGTTGTTGCCGCGCCCGAGCGTTCTGGCCGCGCTCGCCTGTCTCCTCGTGGGCCCGATCTACGCGTCGCTCGCAGGAAGCTTCATGAGCGACGTGCCGGCCTTCGCCGCCGCGGCGGGTTGCCTGTGGGCGGGTGTCGTCGCGCTCGAGCGTCGCGGCTGGTCGTTCGTCGGTTGGCTCGGGGCCAGTGCGGTGCTGGGATTCCTGGCGCTCTCCATCCGCCAGGTTGCGGCGACGGCCCCCGTGGCCGTGGCCCTCGCGCTGTTCGTGGTGCTGCGAAGAGGGCGTCGGCCTGAGGGGTCCGCCCGCACGGACGTGATCGAACGGCGGGCCAGTGTCGCCATCGCGTCCGTGTTCACGGTCGGGACCGCCGCGCTCCTGGTGTGGCGGAGCGGCCTGCCGTTCAGCAACTCGATCCGGTTGTCGCTGAACCCGGCGTTCGGACGCCACGCGTCGTATCTCTACGAGGCGCTGTTCACGTTGGCACTCCTGAGCCTTCCCGCGGCGGTGCGTCTCTCTCCGACGACGGTGCTCCGTCGCGCCCTCGCGGTGAGTCGGACCGCGACGTTCGTGGTCCTGGCGGGCTGGGGGATCGTGGTCGGCAGCGCGCTGTACCTGTCGCGGACGGCACAGATCGACCTCCTGCTCGGGAACTACGTCACCCGTCGGGGGACCGTCGGCGTCCTCGCCGGGCGCCGCCCGGACCTGCTCCCCGACGCCGCGTGGACGGCGCTGATCGTGGCCAGCCTCTACGCCACGCTGATCCTGGCCCTGGTCGTCGTGACGCGGTTCCCCGCGGCACGGCGAGCCGCGCGGGCGTTCCGGGACGGCTTCACCGTCGATCGCGCCAACACCGCTGGCCTCGTGCTCGGCGGCTTCGGGCTGCTCTACCTCGCGGCGCTGGAGTTCGCCCTCGGGTTCACCCAGGTGGTGCCGACGGGACACGTCGCCCCGGCGTTCAGCCAGACGCCCTACGACCGGTACCTGATCCCGCTCGTCCCGATCGTCGTCGTGCTGGCGTGGAGCGACCCGTCGCTGTTCTGGGCTGTGCCGCGGGTGCGCCGCGTCGTCACCGCCGCCGGGTTCGGGCTCTTCGCCGTCCTCGGCCTCGCGTACGTCATCGAATCCGCGGCCTACGACGGCGCTCGCTGGGCCGCGGCGTCCCAGGTCGCACGGTCCGGTGTCCCGGCCGCGTCGATCGACGGCGGCGCCGAATGGGTCGGCTTTCACGCCCGGACCGCCGCGATCCGTCATAGCGGGCCGAGCCCGACGTCGTGGGCCTCGATGTTCCGCGACGTGCGTACCTGCTATCTCATCTCCGTCGAGCCGCACTACACCCGCCACGGAGCCACCGGCCCGATCGCCACGTTCCGCTACCGGGGATGGCACCCGTCACCGCAGACGTTGAGCCTCTATCGGCTCCCGACCTGTAACACGGACCCTCG
Source organism: Actinomycetota bacterium (assembly GCA_036723155.1). Lineage (GTDB taxonomy): Bacteria > Actinomycetota > Acidimicrobiia > IMCC26256 > PALSA-555 > PALSA-555. Next base: position 430 of record DAIMHT010000301.1, on the reverse strand, counting down.
CACCGCCGCGGCACGCTGACGCGGACCGTCCCGGGACCGCGCACGCGTCGCGAAGTTCGCCACTGACTCCTGGCTCCTCGACGAGCCATCGGACTGGAACCTTTGTCGGCGCATGCTCGAAACGGGCGTTCGCATTGGATACGTCGACCGCGTCGTCACGACCTGGTATCCGTCCAAGCTCTTCGATCCGGGCCACTCGAGCGAATAGCGGCCGGTGCCCAACGATCAGAGACTCGCTGAGCGCGGGCCGCCTCTCGGACTCATCGATCGGCCGGTGCTTCGTCGTCGAACCCAGCCACCGCGGGGAGCTCGCACGGGCGAAGCCGGTCGGTCACGTTCCGCCAGCCCGAGCCGCTGCCGCTCGCCGCACCATTCGCCGGCGCGCTCGGAGGGAGTCGAACCCCCAACCTTCTGATCCGTAGTCAGATGC
>DAIMHT010000300.1:0-2558 GCA_036723155.1 Actinomycetota bacterium | reverse complement strand
GGCCTCGACGACGGCCGCGTCGCCCTCGGCAACCAGTGGATCGTGGCCGAGGATCCCGAGCGCACGTTCGCAGCCGTCGCGCCGCACATCCTGTACCAGGTCAACGCCTATGCCGACTACGGGGCGTTCGGCCCCCCCGAGACGGTCCCCCGGCTCACCGAGCCGCAGCAGCTCCTCGACCACGGCCATTACCAGCTGCACGACGCGGCGAGCGCGGCCGACGCGCTCGTGCCGATGCTCGCGGGCGGTCCCGTCGTCGACTGCTTCTCCTGGACCCTGTTCCCCGGCGAGCCGCTCGACCGCGCGGCCGAGCGCATCGAGTACGCGGCCGCGCAGCTCCTGCCCCTCGTGCGCGCCCGCCTCGCTTGACCTCGCTTCGCCGGCCCCCGCCTGCATTCGCGCGCCGGTCAGGCGCGGTGAACGAGGCTCACCCGGACGGCATCGCGACCGGGAATCGCGCGTGCGAGCAGTTCGAGTGCCTCGTCGATCGACTCGAGATCGAAGACCTCACCGCTCAGGTGGCCGACGTCGATGACGCCGGTCGTGATCAGGTCGACCGCCTTCGCCATCGACGTCGGCGTGTAGCCCGATCCGCCGAGCACGCGCAGGCCTTGCACCACGATCTTGTCGGTGATCAACCCGTCGACCGGCGTGAAGTGCTTGAGCCCGGCGAGCAACACCGTGCCGTGGAAGGCGACGAGGTCGATTGCGGTCGGCACCGTCTGCACGGCCGGTGAGATGTCGAGCACGACGTCGGCCATGCGGCCGCCGGTGAGCTCGCGCACCCGCTCGACCGGGTCGGTTGCCGTGACGTCGATGACCTCGTGCGCGCCGATTGCGCGAGCGGCGTCGAGCCGTATCCCGTCGTCGCTCGTACCGGTGACAACCACCGTGCTCGCGCCCGCCGCGATCACAGCTTCGAGCACCGCTAGGCCTTGGTGGCCGGGACCCTCGACGACCACGAAGTGGCCGGACTGCACGCCGGCGATGTCGACCCAGTTGACCGCGTTCGCCATCGGCTCGAACACCGTGAGCTCGGCTGCCGGCTTGTCGTCGGGCAGGCGATGCAACCGGGTGCCGGGCAGCACGACCATGTACTCGCCGTAGCCGCCGAACAGGCCCGTGTCGCCGTCGACGCCCATTGTGTACCCGTAGACCGCGAACGGAGGCTGGCCCCTGAGGATCTCATCGACGGCGACGCGGTCGCCCTCTTCGACCCCGAGGTCGGCGCCGCGGCCCAGCCGCCACACGCGTCCCACCGTCTCGTGTCCCGGCACCACCGGGAACGCTCCCGCGCCGGGGATCAAATGCTCACCCGCGTGCTGCGCGACGTCGCTCCCGCACAGACCCACTGCCTCGACCTCGAGGATGGCGCCGCCGTCGGGCGGACCGGGGATCGGGAACTCCCGTACCTCATGGCGCCCGTCGCCGGTGAAGACCACTGCTCGGCAGGTGTCAGGCACGGCTATCCCCTCCGTCGCGTACGACAGCCTCGGGTCGGGCTGTTCTTCGGCTCACGGGTGGACCATGACCTTGATCGCGCCGCTGGCGCCGCGCGCACCCGCGACCCGGAATGCCTCCGGCGCGTCGTCGAGACCGAACCGGTGCGTGACGAGCGTGGCGACGATCTCCGGGCGATCTGCGAGCATTCGCGCCGATTTCTCCACGTCGCGCCCGTGCACGCCGCGGCAGTAGGCCATCGCGGGCACGAGCTTGACCTCTTTGACGAACGCGTCGAGGAACGGCAGCGTGAGCGGCTCAGCGTGTACGCCGAGCACGACCACCGTGCCCCCCGGCGCGCACAACTCGATCGCCTCGGCGACCGCCGCCGGAGCGCCGGCCGCCTCCACGACGACGTCGTACTTCCCACCCGGTTCCGTTGCTCCAAGCCGTTCCCCGGCTTCTCGTTGGAAGCCGTACCGAGCGCGCAGCGCGACGTCGGGCGCGCCCATCGCCGCCGCCACCGCGACCGCGAGCAGACCGATGGCGCCACCACCGACGACGGCCACCGACATTTCGGCGGAGACCCCGCCGCGGTGCAGACCGTGCCAGGCGACCGCGGTGGGCTCGACCAGTGACGCGTCGCGCACGTCGAGCCCGTCGGGCAGCGACACCAACTTCTCGTCCGGAACGCACACGAAGTCGGCCATCCCGCCGTCGCGCGTGAGGCCGGGCACGCTCCCGAGCGCGGTCGGGCACAGGTTGTAGTGGCCGCTGGTGCAGAGCTCGCAGGTGCCGCATCCGAACGACGGCTCCAACGCGAACGCCCGCCCCGACTCGTCGAGGCCGGCCAACTCGTGGCCGAGCACGAACCTGCTCCCCGCCGCGAGATACCCGAAGTCAGAGCCACAGATGCCAGCCGACTGCACGGCGATCAGCGCGCCCTCGGCGGGCGGCTCCGGCGCGTCGACGACTTCGACCCCGTCGCCGAGATCACGGACTACCCGCATCGCATCCCCCATCCCCGTTGCTCGCAGCTTCCGCACCGATTTCATCGGCGAGGCCCAGGCGTGAGTCTCACATGAGACGCCCCGGCTTGGGGTGTGGGGTGTCAAAAC
>DAIMHT010000299.1:0-2581 GCA_036723155.1 Actinomycetota bacterium | reverse complement strand
GGCGCGAGGCGGTTCTTGATGTCAGCCAGGAGCGCCCTCGGGTCCGGGACGTGCTCGAGCGTCTCGGATGCGAGCACCACGTCGAAGGGCGCGGGACCGAGATCCAGGTTGGAATCGAACTGCGTCGCGCGGACATCGACACCCAACTCGTCGCGCCCGCGCTGGGCGAGGTTGGAAGGATCGACCCCGATTCCCTTCCATCCCCAAGCGAAGCGGGCGAGGTCCAGTGCGAACCCGTAGCCGCAGCCGATGTCGAGGAGACGGAGCTCGCGTCGCGGCTGGACGCGCATCAGGGTCAGGAGCACCGCGTCCACGCCCGCGATGAGCTCGACGCGCTCATCGATTGCCGCGTTGGGCGAGTCCTGGGGGGCCGCGAACAATTCCGGCACGATGGCTTGGCAGTGCGGGCAGCGCGCGATGCCACTACCCCGGCCGCCGGTCGCGGTGGTCGTCACGACCGCGAACCGATGCCCGGGACCCGAACGGCCACACACCGGGCACGACACCTCACAGTCCTCGCTCACCCACTCCAGGGCCGGGGCCGTCGAATCGGCGACAGGAGCCGGGGTCGCGTCGGCCGGGTCTTCGTCGAGGTCGATCATGGAACTGGTCACCGATCCGTTCGTCGGGCCGGGACGAACGCCGAGGGCGCGCAGCCGGTCGACGACGGAGCCCCCGTCTCGCATGAGGACGTCGAAGGCCTCGGGTTCGGCCCGGGCGTGGTAGCCCGCGTCGTCCTCGCCGCCCAGCCACAGTTGCGCGCGCCGCGCCGCGGCTTCGTCCGGTGGATGCTGATCGGCCGCCGGGGCGGTCATCGAGCCCGTGATCAGGTCGCGGGCGTGGAGCGCGGTGCACCAGGTGTGTTGCCCGTCGAGCGCCCGGTCGAGCGCTCGAACGTTGCGCTCGATATTGCCCCAAGCCGTCGAGAGCAGGGCGATGTCCGACCGGAGCGCGAAGGCGACGTGTGAGAGTTGTGGCCCTCGGAGATGCGTGCGCAACATCCGAGCGAACTCCTCGGGCTCGGTCCAGAGCGAAAGCAGCTCGTAGGTGCCGGTCGGGACGAGTCGACCGCCTCGGTACCGCGTCGACAGGCCGAGACCCGGAGTGAGCGGGATCATCAGCACGCCGTCGGTCCGGGTCGGATCCGGCACTCTGAAGTCGTTCCGCGACGGCCAGTACGCGTGGTGCGGCACCTCCCGGGTGTCTGGGAGCCTGCCCGTCGTCGGCTCCTCGGGGAGCAAACCCGTCCTCGCCGAGAGACCGGGCTCCACCGTCAGGTCGACCCGCACGCCCGCGGCTTCGATCTGGTGAGCGACGGCATTGGACATGAATCCGTCACCGTGGCGGTAGATCTCACATCCCACACCGAACGCTTCGTGGTAGCTGTCGAGCCCGACCCGGACGCAGTGCTCGACCCAGTCCTCGTCGCCCTGATCCGACACCCACCCGTCCCGCCAGCGCCAGCTGTGCGGGTGCAGCCCGATGACGTCGCCGGCGGCGCGGACCTCGTCGAGCTCGCGCCGATAGGCGGTCGCGATCCAGTCAGGAGCGCCGTAGATCTCTGCGATCTGCGGGTCCATGCGCAAGCACCATGTGAGCGCGACCGGCCCGCCGGTCATTGATGACAGCTGTTGACGCAACGACTCCACGAGCGGGAAGAGCCGGGCAATCCCCGCCGGGGGCGCCGCGTCCCGGTCGGGGCGACGCCGGTCCGGCTCGAGATCGATACAGAGGACCGCCGGTATGGTGACCACGAAGTCCCTCAGATTCTCGAGATGCTCGCGCCCCCAGATCCACGCGTCGGGTTCTGCGCCGGTTGCCAGGCCGCGCTTCGGCGATCGATGCTACGGCTTGTGAGCTCTGGCGTCCAAGTGTCTCTGCACGGCACACGGAACCGCCCGCGGCTGACATCGTCGTAGGTGCAGTAGTGGACCCACTGGTCTTGGACCGCGCCCGCCGGGACGAGCCGAGGTCGAGCGCCCTGCTGTCATCGGGCACGATGGGGCGTCGCACGAAGGTTCGCCGAACCAGGAGCCGTACTCACGATGCCCGGAAACGTCGCTCCCGTCGCCGACGAACGCGACGGCCTGCTCGCCTACCTCGCCCAACAGCGGTACGTCATCGGCCTGACCGCCTACGGCCTGACCGACGACGAGGCCCGTGCCACCCCGACGGTCAGCGGCCTCAGTGTCGGTGGCCTCATCAAGCACGTCACCGCGGTCGAGCACGGCTGGATGGACACTGTCCTGCAACGCCGACAGGGAGCAGTCGCGGACTACGAGGCCAACTTCCGGCTGGGGCCCGACGAGACCCTGGCCGGGACCCTCGCGTCGTACGAGCAGGCGGCGACGCGCACCGAGTCGGTCGTCGCCGACGTCGCCGACCTGGGCCAGGCCGTCCCCGTCCCCAAAGGCGTTCCCTGGTTCCCCGACGACATCGACGCCTGGTCGGTGCGCTGGGTGCTGCTCCATCTCATCCAAGAGACCGCTCGTCACGCCGGCCACGCCGACATCGTCCGGGAGTCCATCGACGGCGCGACCGCGTTCCCGCTCATGGCCGCGGCGGAAGGCTGGCCCGCGAC
>DAIMHT010000298.1:0-2640 GCA_036723155.1 Actinomycetota bacterium | reverse complement strand
ATGGGGGAGTGTCGGAACGCGGCGGTGAAGCTGTGCTCCAGCTCGTGCACCCGGCGTTCGAGGCGAATCCGTTCGCTCAGGTCGCGGGCCGTGAGCACGATGCCCCGGACGGGCGGCTCGTCGAGCAGGTTCGTGGCCGAGACCTCGATGGGCAGCCAGGTGCCGTCGACGCGGCGGGCTCGAACCAGGATCGGGGTGATCCCCCCGTCGCCCGTCGTCACGTGGTCGAGCCCGCGGGCGGCGCGGGCACGGTCGAGCGGGTGGACGAGATCGAGGACCGCGGTCCCGATCTTCGCCGATCGCTCGTAGCCCAAGACGTGCTCGGTGGCCGCGTTGGCCCACGTGATCGTCCCGCGGCCGTCGACCACGATGACCATGTCCAGCGCCCGGTCGACCAGCCCGATGAGACCGGCCAGCAGGTCAGGGTGGTCCGCGCCGCCGCCGCTGGCGGCCGGGGGCCGTCCGTGCGGCGTCATCGTGGTCCGGTCCTCGCCATGCCCGTTCCCATTCCCGAGATGATCGGCCTTGACTCGGACCGACCTGAGACGTGACGGAGGCCGATCTTGGCCCACGCAGCGACCGCGTGCTCCCCCGGGGCACGGCCGGAGCCCGGATTGCACCGGCCGAGGTCCGTACGATCGCTGACGCCCGGGCCGTGCCCGGTGAGGAGATTCGGGGCCGGCGCGGGGGCCGGGGGCCGGGGAGCGAGCAGAATGGGTGCGTGCCGATGCGCAGCGACTGCCGCCATTACGAGACCCGGACCTACGGGTCGGGTGAGGTCGTGCATCGCTGCAAGCTCAACCTGGCTCCCGAGGCGCCGTGGCGCTGCCCCGACGAGTGCCCGAGCTACTCCCAGCGCCGCATGGACGTCGGCTGGCACTACGGCAGCCTCAGCGCGGCGAGCCGGAAGTCCGAGGCGGAACCCACGGGCGACGACGTGTCCGCGCTCCTCGACGCCACCGAGGACATCGTGAACAACGCCGCGCCCGACATCCTCGCCGACTTCGACGGCAAGAAGAAGCGCCGTCGCCGCCGGAAGCGGCGCTGACCTCATCGCCGGTGCGAGCGGGGGGAGTCGAACCCCCACGCCCCGAGGGGCACCGGGACCTAAACCCGGCGCGTCTGCCGTTCCGCCACGCTCGCAGCTCGCCATTCTCGCGCTCCCGACGTCGCCGACTAGCGTGCCTCGGCGTGTCTGACGCTTCCCCCGCACAGGTCCCGCTCGTCGAGTACCTCGTCCTCGACGACGGCGAACCCCACCTCGTCGCCCACGAATCCGTCGAGAGCGGCGCCCTCTACCTCGACCGGCGCAACGCGGACGCCAAGTCGGGAAAGCCCGGCTTCACGACCCGCCGGCTCGCCAACACCGGCCGGGTCCGCACCTTCACGATCGTGCACCGCGCCGCTCCGGGCGTTCCGACGCCGTACGTCTCGGCGGTCGTGGACCTCGACGACGGCGGCTCGGTGAAAGCCAACCTGCTCAACGTGGAGCCGGACCCCGACCACGTCCAGTTCGGCATGCCGGTGCGCCTGACCACGTTCGTCGCCGGGACCGACGACAATGGGACCGAGGCGATCGCCTTCGCCTACGAGCCTGCCTGACCTGAGGGAGCGTGTGATGGCCGAGAACAACGTCTGGATCCTGGGTGCGGCGATGACCAAGTTCGGTCGCTACACCGACAAGGACGTCATCGACCTGGCGTCGGAGGCGTCGATGAACGCGATGAACGATGGTGGCGTGACGATCCACGACATGGACGTGATGGGCGCCGGCAACCTCATGGAGGCAGCCAGCGGAATCGGTCAGCGGATCCAGAAGCAGATCGGCCAGACCGGCATCCCCGTGTACAACGTCGCGAACGCGTGCGCGACGGGAGCGACCGCGATCCGCTGCGTCACGATGGCGATCAAGGCCGGGGAGGCCGACATGGGCCTCGCCGTGGGCTGTGAGCAGATGGGCAAGGCGGGGCTGCTGGGCGCCTCGGCCCGCTCCGACAAGCAGGTCTACGAGCCGTCCGGCCGGTACGGGGCCGTGATGAGCGTCGAAGGGCGGCTCGGGACGACCTTGATGCCCGGCGTCTTCGCCCAAGCGGGCATGGAGTACGCCGGCGGCAACGACGGGGTCGGGTTCGAGCAGTTCGCGAAGGTCGCGGAGAAGAACCACGCCCACTCGGTCCTCAACCCGTTGGCGCAGTACCAGAAGGCCTTCAGCCTCGAGCAGATCATGGGCGCAGACATGATGGCGTACCCCAACACGCTGCTGATGTGCTGTCCCACCGGCGACGGCGCCGCGGCGTTGGTCCTGGTCTCCGAGGAACGGCTCCGGAGCCTCTCGGCCGAGCAGCAGCGGCGAGCGGTGAAACTCTCGGCGTCGGTCATGACCTCCGACCCCTGGACCGAGACCGACCAGGTGCAACCCGACGTCAACACCCTCACCCGCGCCGCCGCCGACCAGGCCTACGAGGAATCCGGGGTCGACCCGAAGGACCTCGACCTCGTCGAGCTCCACGACTGCTTCGCCACCGCCGAGCTCATCCACTACGACAACCTGCGGCTCTGCGCCCCGGGCGAGGCCGGCAAGTTCATCGACGAGCGAGGCCCCTGGCGCGACGGCACGACACCGGTCAACGTCTCCGGCGG
>DAIMHT010000297.1:0-2649 GCA_036723155.1 Actinomycetota bacterium | reverse complement strand
TCCGATGGGCGACACCGTGCTCTACGAGCGTGACGGTCACGTCGCGACCATCACCTACAACCGGCCCGAGGTGCTCAACGCCATCAACGGGGCGTTGCGTCAGGACCTGAACGCGGCGTGGGAACGATTCCGGGACGACGAAGACGCATGGGTCGCGATCGTCACCGGCGCCGGGCGGGCGTTCTGCGTCGGGGCCGACCTCCGCGACGGCGCCGCCTCCGCCGGGTCCTGGCCGGGCTCGTTCTGGGAGATCCCCACCATCAACAGCTTCGAATCCGGGCTCGAGGTGTGGAAGCCGACCATCGCCGCCGTCAACGGCTACTGCCTCGGCTACGGGCTCACCCTCGTGTCCGCGTGCGACTTCGTCATCGCCGCCGACGACGCCCAGTTCGGGATGCCCGAAGTCCGGCTCGGGGTTCCCACCATCGTCGGTGCCATCCGGCTCCCCCAACGCATCGGCATCCAGCCCGCCCTCGAGCTCCTCCTCACGGGCGAGCGCATCAACGCGACCCGAGCCGCCGAGATCGGGCTCGCCAGCCGGGTCGTTCCCGTCGCGGACCTGCTCACCGCGGCCCGCGAGCTCGCCGACCGGCTCTGCGCCGGCGCGCCTCTCGCGGTGCGCGCGGTGAAGGAGATGGCCTACCGCGGCCAGCACCTCCCCTGGACCGATGCCGTCCGCATGGGCGAGGCCATTCGGCGTTTGTGCGGTTCGCTCTCACCTGAGGATGTCGCCGAAGGGCGGGCCGCGCTGGCCGAGGGACGCGAGCCGCGCTGGCGCGCACGCTAACCCCGTATCCCCACAAGTCTTCGGCAGCGGCTCAGTTTGTCGGTGGCGGGTAGACGGCTCTGGCGATGGTGGCAGAGGTCCACCCGATCACCCAACCGGCGAAGACCAAGAGGAGGGCGTGCAAGTGGTTGCTGCCCGCTATGGCGACGAGGACCCAGATGATCGCCCAGACGATCCCGCAACCGATGCTGTATGCCGTGTAGGTCTTCCACTTCCTGGTCTTCATCTTCCGCAGTCAAGCAGTTCTGCGATCGGCGTGACCAGGGGTGCGACGCCGCAGGGTGCCCTCACCCCGCGCGACGAGCGGGGCTACGGGGGTGGCGGCGGGAAGCTGGGGCCGGGGCTCACGAAGTGGGGACCGTAGTTGTAGATCGTGCCTGGGGGCGGGTTGGCGACGAACGGAGAGACATTGGTGTTGTAGATGATCACCGGGCCCGACAGGCCGGGCAGGGTCAGACGGGTGAACGCGCCGTACGCGATCGTCCCGGCCAGCTGGGTGTTGGCGACCACGCCGACGTAGGTCCAGGGTCCGGCGGGTGTCGCGGCGGTGAAGACGGACACGTCGTCGGAGAAGGCGTCGATGAGCTTGGCCGTCGCGAGATATCCGGATCCGTACGGGATCACCGAGGGTTTCGCGACGGGACCATCGCCGGACTGCCGGAAGATCGGGCTGATGGGCGGGACGTTGATCCACTGCTGGGGCGTCGCGGCCGCGGGGTCCGTCGACCAGGTCGGGGCCTGGGGACCGCCGACAGCGAACTCCCAGCTCGCGGCCGGTCCGGTGAGCTGACCGACCGGCGCCCGGGCGGCGTAGGAGTTCCCGCTGACGTTGCCGTAGAGATACACCTTGCCGTCCGCGGGGTTCAGGAACGAGGTCTCGCCGTACCCCTGGGCGGCCGTGGGGAACGGGAGCGGCTGGATGCTCTGCAGCGCGAGGCCGGGCAGCGAGAAGGTCGCGACCTGCACGTCGAGGAGCACGAAGTCGAGCGCGGCGCCGCCCGTTCGCAGTTCATGCAGGATGAAGACGCGCAGGGTGTTGCTCGCGGGGTCGACGACTCCGGACGTCGGCCAGTACCACTGGTTCGGCCCGGGGTCGGGGATCAGACTGGAGCGGGCGTGCGGGACACCGCCGAGGAGCGGCGCGAAGCACGCTCCGGTCTGCACCACGAAGCTGTTGTGCGCCAGCGTGTTCGCGGGATCGAGCACCCCGTCCGAGAGCACATGGCCGACCGAGGTGTCGGCGAACACCCAGACGAGACGCCCGTCGGGAAGGTTGATCGGCACGGACTCGTCCGCGGAGGCCCACTCGGTATAGGTGCTGCGCAGGCCGTCGAACGCAGCCTGATACGCCGCGGGCGAGTTCGGCACGCTACCGGCGCAGTACTGCCCGACGGGTTCCGGTGGCGGTGGCGGTGGTAGTGGCCGACAGGCGGCGGCGAGCAACACCGCGCCGATCGCGAGCCCGAGGAAGCGCGTGACGACGCGAGGCACGCGCGACAAGTCTAGTCGTCGCGAGGTCCGGACGATCGCGGCGCTCCCCGAGTCGGTGCCGCTCACCCGTCGGGGCGGGCGAGCGCGGTGTCGCCGCCCGTGACGGGCCCCGGGCCGTCCGGGATCAGGTGTCGATGAGGCGGCCGTGGAGGTAGTCGTCGTAGGCCGAGAGGTCGAGCAGTCCGTGCCCACAGAAGTTGAAGAGGATGACGCGCGCTTCGCCGGTCTCCTTGGCGGCGAGCGCCTCGTCGATGACGGCCCGGATGACGTGACCGGCTTCGGGGGCGGGGAGCTTGCCTTCGGTGTTGGCGAACTGGATCGCGGCTTCGAAGGTCTTGCCTTGCGGGTAGGCGACGGCTTCCATGCGGCCG
>DAIMHT010000296.1:0-2654 GCA_036723155.1 Actinomycetota bacterium | reverse complement strand
GCCCGCAGCTTGAAGCAGGCCAGCATCGTCTCCACGTACTCGACGCCGGTGCGCAGGTAGCAGGCCACGTGGTCGCCGGGACCGACGCCGAATCGGGCGAGGCCGTGCGCGAGGCGGTTCGCCCGGTCGTCGAGCGTCTCGTAGGACAGGTGGCGGTCCCCGCACGTGAGCGCCACGCGCTCGGGGACGTGGTCGGCCACGCATTCGAACAGGTCAGCGAGGTTGAACTCCATCGGCCGCGGCGACGCTACCGTCGGGGCCGTGGGACCGACACCGCGGCACGACGGGATGATCCCGAAGGAGCGCTACATCTCACCGGGGTTCGCGGACCTCGAGTTCGAGCGGCTCTGGCCTCGGGTGTGGCAGGTGGCGTGCCGCCAGGAGCAGGTCGGCGCGGTCGGCGACTACTGCGAGTACTCGATCGGCGACGAATCGGTCCTCGTGGTGCGCTCCGACCCCGACACCATCCGCGCCTTCTACAACGCCTGTCTCCACCGCGGGACCCGGCTCGTGGACGGCTGTGGGCATGTCACCGACACGTTCACGTGCCCGTTCCACGCCTGGCAGTACGCGACCGACGGGCGCCTGGTCGAGGTCGTCGACGCGCACGAGTTCGGGACCTTGCCCGAAGGGCTGGGGTTGCGCGAGGTGCGCTGCGAGCGGTGGGGCGGGTTCGTGTTCGTGAACCTGGACCCGGCCGCGGAGCCCCTCATCGAGTTCCTCGGCCCGCTCCCCGAGCTGCTGGACCGGTACCGACTCGACGAGATGCGGCTCCGCTCGTATCAGACCACGGTGCTGCCCGCGAACTGGAAGGTGGTCGTCGACGCGTTCAACGAGGCGTACCACGTGCAGGGCACCCATCCGCAGCTGCTGCCGTGGACCGACGACGTGAGCATCGAGTACGAGCAGCTCGGCAAGCATGCGCACTACGGCCGCTTGCCGAGCGCGCGGCGGCGGCTCCGTCCGAGCCCGCGGCTGGGGATCGCCGACGACGACGTCGACGAAGGCGAGATCCTGTCGGGGCTCGTCGCGGGACTTGGGGGCGCGTTCCTCGCCGAGGAGCGGGCCCTGGTCGACGAGGTGCGCGCCGCGCCGCTGCCCCCGGGCGCGAACCTCCTGGAGGTCTACCAAGCCCGCCGCATGGAGCTGCTCCGCGACCGCGGCTTCGACGTCAGCGGTCTCGAGGCGGAGCAGATGACGAGCGCCGACGACGTGTACGTGTTCCCGAACCTGGTGGGGCCGATCTATCCGGGCAGCGCGATCCTGTTCCGGGTGCGTCCGAACGGCGTCGACGTCGACTCGGCGCTGAAGGACACCTGGGTGCTGGAGTGGCCCCGGCCCGATCGGGAGTGGCGGATGCCGGAACACCGGTGGTACCCGGACTGGCACGACAAGGACTGGGGTCCGATCACCACCCAGGACTACGAGAACATGGCCCGGGTCCAGGCCGGGATGAAATCGCGGGGCTTCGAAGGGTTGCGGCTCAACCCTCGCCAAGAATCGAACCTGGTGCACATGCACCAGGTGATCGACGAGTACCTCGACGCCTAATCGTCCCGGGGCGGGCGTCCGGCCCCATTCGGGCCCGGACGCGGTGGTGGGTTACCCGAACTGTTTGGTGTAGTCGACGCTGAGCCAGCGCTCGGGGCGCATCCGGAACGTGACCGTCGTGGCCGCGTCGGCCGCGGTGGCTTCGACGTAGAGGTCGCCGAGCTCGGGGCCGAGGTACCGGTGGGCCATCGCCCGCCGCTCGACGGCGTCGACCGGGTCGTCGACGGCGACGACCGCGCCTTCGACGCTGACGTATTGGTACGGCGCGGTCTCGGTCTGCGCGCAGACGCTGAACCGTCCCGCGGCATGGATGCGCTCGGCTTTGCGGGAGGCGCGCCCGGTGTGGAAGCTGAGCAGGCCGCCGGGCTCGTACGTGTACCAGATCGGCACCGTCAGCGGTCCCCGGTCATCGCTCGCGATGCTGATGACGCCGACGTGCACGTCGGCGAGGAACGCTTCGCGCTCCTCGAGGCTCATCGTGAGCGACATTCGTGGCGCCTTCGTCGTCGGACGGGAGCAACGCGGGCCCGGAGTCTAGGTCCCCGACGATTTCGACTAAGCAAGAGCCCCGTGAGTACCCCGAACGCGGCAACCGCCGGTCCTGACCTCGCGCCGTCGCCGACGGTCGTCGTCACCGGCGCGGCCGGCTGGCTCGGCCAGAACCTGGTGCGGGCGCTGGCGGGTCGCGCCCGGGTGCGGTGCCTCGTCCACGACGCGGACGACGCGCCGCTGCTCGAGAACGTGGCTCCGACCGTCGAGACGGTGGTCGGCGACGTGCGTGATCCCGCGGCGATCGATCGGCTGTTCGAGACCGTGAGCGCCGCCACCGTCTTCCACGCCGCGGGGGTCATCCACCCCCACCACGCGGTCCGGGAGCTCTTCGACGTGAACGTCGGCGGCACCCAGCTGGTGCTCGACCGGGCTCGCCGGGCCGGGATCAGCCGGTTCGTGCACGTGTCGTCGAACTCACCGTTCGGGGCCAACTCGGCGCCGACCGAGCGGTTCACCGAGGAGTCCTCGTACCACCCGTACCTCGGGTACGGGCAGTCGAAGTTCGAGGCCGAGCAGCTGGTGCAGCGCAGCTTCGAGCGCGGCGATCTGGC
>DAIMHT010000295.1:0-2661 GCA_036723155.1 Actinomycetota bacterium | reverse complement strand
CGGTTCGTCCTCGACGACGCCGACGAGCTCGGCGCGGGGTTCGTCATGGACCGCGTCGAGGGGGAGACCGTGCCCCGCAAGATCTTGCGGGACGACGCCTACGCGACGGCGCGACCCCGCCTGACCCAGGCGTGCGCGGAGCAGGCCGCCCGGATCCATGCCGTCCCCACCGCGACGCTTCCCGAGCTGCCGGTCCTCGGCCCCGGGGAGCTGCTCGAGCAGTACCGGGCGGTGCTCGACACGTTCGGTGAGCCCCACCCGGCGTTCGAGCTCGGGATGCGCCGCCTCGCCGAGGATGCCCCCACGGTCGACGACCCGAAGCTCGTGCACGGCGACTTCCGCAACGGCAACCTCGTCGTCGATCGCGACGGGTTGCGAGCGGTGCTCGACTGGGAGCTGACCCATCTGGGCGACCCCATCGAGGATCTCGGTTGGCTCTGCGTGAAGTCGTGGCGGTTCGGTCTCACCGACCGACACGTCGGCGGGTTCGGTGACGTCGACACGCTCTGCGACGCGTACACCGCCGCCGGCGGCGAGGTCGTGGACCGGGACCGGCTCCGGTGGTGGGAAGCGCTCGGGACCCTGAAGTGGGGAGTCATCTGCGAGATGCAGGCCCAGACCCATCTCCAGGGGTTGGTGCGCTCGGTCGAGCTCGCCACCCTCGGCCGGCGGATCGCGGAGATGGAATGGGACCTCCTCGACCTGCTCGATGACACCCCTGCTCCCGCAACCGACCTGGCGACCAGCGACGACCGATCATCGCGGCTGTCCGCGCTGCAGGACCGGCCGAACGCCGCCGAGCTCCTCGAGGCGGTGCGCGAGTTCCTCGATCACGACGTCCTCGCCGCGGTCGAGGGACGCGTCGCGTTCCACACCCGGGTGGCGGTCAACGCCCTCGGGATCGTCGAGCGGGAGCTCGTCATCGGCGAGACGCTCGACGCCGCCATTCATCAGCGGCTCACCGCGTTCCTCGGCCACGACGACGACCTGGCCGCGCTCATCGGCGAGCTCGCGGCCAAGATCCGCTCGGGAGCCCTCGACGACCAGGCGGAAACGCTGCCGGTCACCCGCGAGATCGTGCGCGCCAAGCTCGAGGTCTCCAACCCGCGCTACGTCACCGGCGTCGGTCGGTGATGACGCGGCTCGCGGCCGTGACCGTGGCGGTGCTCGGCTTGGCGGTGATCGGCGCGGCACCAGCCGCCGCGACGGCGTCGACACCCAGTCCGACGGTGCCGCCGTGCCCGAACGGCCGCGCCGTCGGGCCCCACACCGCCTGCCGGGGCCCGGTCGTGCACCACTCCGGTGGCGGAGGTGGCGCGCTCACCATCGCGTTGTCGGTCGTCATCGGACTCGGCGTCGCCGCGGCCGCGGTCGTCGTCGTGCGGCGACGGATCACCCTCGACGCGACACGCCCCACCCGGACGCGACGACCCGGAGGTCCCAGTTGAGGCTCGCCACCTGGAACGTCAACTCGCTCAAGGTCCGTCTCCCCCGGGTGGAGGAGTGGCTGGCCTACGCGCAGCCCGACGTGCTGTGCCTCCAAGAGACCAAGGTCGGCGACGACGCGTTCCCGCAGCTGACCTTCGGGGCGTTGGGCTACGACGCCGTGCATCACGGCCAGGGCCGATGGAACGGCGTCGCGATCCTCTCCCGGGTGGGGATCAGCGACGTGACCACCGGGTTCGGTGACGCCGGGCTCGTCGACCCCTACGAGGGCGACGCCCGTCTGCTCGCGGCCACCTGCGGAGGCGTACGGATCGTCAGCGTGTACGTGCCGAACGGCCGGGAGGTCGATTCCGACTACTACACCCGCAAGCTCGACTGGCTCGCCCGGCTGCGCGACTGGCTCGAAGCCACGGCGTCACCCTCCGATCCCCTGGCGGTGCTCGGCGACTTCAACGTCGCCCCCGAGGACCGCGACGTGTGGTCACCAGCCGCGTTCACCGGCTCCACCCACGTGACCCCACCGGAGCGGGCCGCGGTCCGCGCCCTCGTGGACTGGGGCCTGGTCGACGCGTTCCGGACCGTGTACGACCAGGACCGCTTGTTCACCTACTGGGACTACCGCCGTGGCGACTTCCACAACCACCGCGGCATGCGGATCGACCTCGTCCTCGTCACCGAGCCGCTCGCGCGGCGGGTGCGGTGGGCCCTCGTGGACCGCAACGCGCGGAAAGGCCAGCTGCCGTCGGACCATGCGCCCCTGGTCATCGACCTCGACGAGCCGGACTCGATCTAGAGGCCGGGCAGCTTCGGGTCGGTGCCGTCCACCACGTCTGCGGTCATCTGGACCGCCCGGGCGCACAGCTCAGGATGCGTGGTGACCAGGAACCGCTGGGTGCGGATCCCGTCGACGACCCGTTCTGTCAGGTCAGCCGGGTCGAGGCCCTCGACGATGGCCTGCTCGAACACGCCCTGGACGATCTGGGTGCCCTGATCGTCGGCGTGACCGGGCGACGCCCCCAGCTGCTCGGGCCACGCCCGGTCGGTGTCCATGATCTCGGTGCGAAGGAACGACGGGCACAGCACCGAGACACCCACCTGGGAACGAGTGAACGCCAGCTCGTGGAACAACGACGTCGAGAGCGCGACCACCGCGTGCTTCGACGCCGCGTACGGCGAGGCGTACGGGGACGCGACGAAGCCGGCCAGCGACGCCGT
>DAIMHT010000294.1:0-2680 GCA_036723155.1 Actinomycetota bacterium | reverse complement strand
CGTGAGCTTGAGGATCAGCATGTGCTCGGCGAGCCAGCCCTCGTCGCGGGCGATCACCGACGCGATCCGCAGCGCGAAGCACTTCTTGCCGAGGAGGGCGTTGCCGCCGTACCCGGACCCGTACGACCAGATCTCCCGGGTCTCGGGGAAGTGCACGATCCACTTCTCGTCGGGGTTGCACGGCCAGATGCTGTCGGCCTCCCCCTCGGCGAGCGGCGCGCCGAGCGAGTGCATGCAGGGCACGAACGGGCCGTCGTCGCCGAGGACGTCGAGGGCGCCTTTCCCGGCCCGGGTCATGACGATCATCGACAGCGCCACGTACGGCGAGTCGGTGATCTCGACCCCGATGTAGGAGAGCGGCGAGCCGAGCGGACCCATGCTGAACGGGACCACGTACATGGTCCGGCCGTGCATGGAGCCCCGGAACAGGGTCTGGAGCCGGTCCCGCATCTCGGCCGGATCCATCCAGTGGTTGGTGGGGCCGGCGTCGCGCTCCGCCTCGGAGCAGATGAAGGTCCGGTCCTCGACCCGGGCGACGTCGCTCGGGTCCGTCGTGGCCCAGTACGACCCGGGGCGCCGGTCGGGATCGAGCTCCACGAAGGTGCCGGCATCGACGAGACCGCGGCACAGTTGCTCGTACTCGGCCTGGGAGCCGTCGCACCAGTGAAGGGCGTCGGGTTCGCAGAGCTCGGCCATGGTCTCGACCCAGCCGAGCAGGCGCTCATGCTTGGTCGGGGCGTCCACCACGAGTGACAACGAAGCAGCTCCTCGACGGGCAACGGTGGACAACAAGACTACTGGGGGCCTGTCCCCGGCCGCCGAGTCGAAGCGTCAGTACGCTGCCGCCATGAGCTGGCTGTCGTGGATCGTGGTGGGATTCCTCGCCGGGGTGCTGGCCAAAGGGGTCACCGGCCGGCACCGGCCCGGATGCCTCGGGACGATCGTGATCGGGATCATCGGCGGGATCGTCGGCGGCGCGCTGTTCAAAGCGGCCGGCGGTGAGGGCATCAACAGCTTCTCGCTGTACTCGATCCTCGTCGCGTTCGTCGGGGCGACGGTCCTGCTCTTCGCGTGGGGGCTCCTGACCCGCAACCACACCTGACCCCGGCCCAGGTCGGCCGGATCAGACCGGCCGATCAGGTCGGCCGGATCAGACGGGCGGATCAGACCTGGGCGGAAGGCAACCCGAGGTCGGCCTCGGCGCCGATCCGAACCGTGATGACGCGTTCCTCAGCGTCCAACTCGAAGTTCACCCGCTGGCCCTGGCGCAGCATCCGGAACAGCGATCCGGCGAGCGCGTCGGGGGCGAGGACGAGCTCGGCCCGGTCGGTGTCGCGCACCACGATTCCTTCCCCGGTCTGGGGGTCGTAGATCCGCACGACGCCCTGCATCAGGGCTTTTGGACCTTCCCGGCCTTCAGGCACGAGGTGCACACGTGGATGCGCTTCGGGGTCCCGTCCACGATGGCCCGGACCCGCTGCACGTTGGGGTTCCAGCGCCGCTTGGTGCGCCGATGGGAGTGGCTCAGCCGCATGCCGAACCGCGGCGACTTGCCGCAGACGTCGCAGACCGATGCCATCGTGCACTCCGGGGTCGAGGGAACCATGACGATACCCGGCCCGGGCGACACCACGCGAAGCACGCCCCACTACGATCGGCGCGTGCCGGTCCTCGACAGCATCGACGGGGCCGCCCTCGCCCGGGTCGTCGCCACCTACCGCGACGCCCTGCGCGCCCATCAAGAGGAGCTGAACCGGCTCAACGTGTACCCGGTGCCCGACGGCGACACCGGCACGAACATGGCGCTCACGCTCGAGTCGGTCTGCGCCGAGCTCGGTGACGCCCACCGCATGGACGACGTGTGCCAGGCGGTCGCCCACGGCTCGCTCATGGGCGCCCGGGGGAACTCCGGGGTCATCCTCTCCCAGATCCTCCGGGGCCTCGCCGACACCTTCCGTCCCTCGGAGTCGGTGTCGGTCGACACGCTCGTCGCGGCGCTGCGCCGCGCGTCCGACGCCGCGTATGAGGCGGTGATGCGTCCCGTTGAAGGCACGATCCTGACCGCGGTGCGGGCCTCGGCCGAGGCGGCCGAGGCGGCCCGGGCCGCGGGGGAGGCCCGGCTCGACGGGCTCCTCGACCGCGTGCACGCCGCCGCGCTCGACGCGGTCGACCGCAGCCCGGAGCTGCTCCCGGTCCTCAAGGAGGCGGGTGTCGTCGACGCCGGCGGCCGGGGGTTCACGCTGCTCGTCGACGCGTTCCTGCACGTGGTCGACGGCCGTCCGCTCCCGGAGCCCGAGGTGGTCGCGACCCCGGCTGCGGTCGCGGCCCATCAGCGCGGTGAGAGCACCGCGGGGCTGCGCTACGAGGTGATGTTCCTCCTCGACGCCCACGACGCCACCATCCCGGCGTTCAAGGAGGCGTGGGACTCGATCGGCGATTCGATCGTGGTCGTCGGCGGCGACGGCACCTGGAACTGTCATGTCCACACGAACGAGATCGGCGCCGCGATCGAGGTCGGCATCGAGGCCGGCCGGCCGTGCAAGATCCGCGTCACCGATCTGGCCGAGCAGGTCGAGGAAGAGCGCTGGGTGCGTGACGCCGCCGGCCTCCCGGGCGACGACGCGGTGGACGCCCCGGTCACGACCGCGGTCGTCGCGGTCGCGGTCGGGGACGGAATCGG
>DAIMHT010000293.1:1279-2693 GCA_036723155.1 Actinomycetota bacterium | reverse complement strand
TGGTGCTCCCGATCCGGTCGTTCGTGTTGGGCAAGGCGCGGCTGGCGGCGGATCTCGACGACGCGGCACGGGCCGAGCTCGGTCGTCGGCTCGCTGATCGCGTCGCGGACGCGGCGGCACCCCATGCGGTTGTGGTCGTCACGAGCGCCCCCGAGGTGCGAGCCTGGGCCGCGGCCCGTCAACTCCCCGTCCTCGACGACCCGGGATCGCTCGACGGGGCCGCCGCGCGAGGCCAGCAGCACTTCGCGGCGGCCGGTGTGGGACGGGTGGTGGTCGCCCACGCCGACCTACCCCGGGCACGAAGCCTCGTCGGGTTGGCCCGTGACGCGTCGCAGCCGATCATCGCCCTCGTCCCCTGTCACCGCGATGACGGAACGAACGTGTTGGCAGTCCCGGCGGGCGTCGCCTTCCGGTTCGCGTACGGACCCGGGTCGTTTCGCCGTCACGTCGCCGAAGCCCGTCGGCTCGGTCTCGGGGTGCGGGTGGTGCGGGACCCGGACCTGGCCTTCGATGTGGATGTGCCCGAGGATCTCGCGGCGCTCGGTGCAGGCTGCTCGGCGTGACCTCAGGTGTGCTTCGGCCGCGACGGGTGCTCGCCGTCGGCGCCCACCCCGACGACATCGAGTTCGGTTGCGGGGCGACCCTGGCCCGTTGGGCCGCGTCGGGAACCGAGGTGGTGCTGCTCGTCTTGACCGACGGCTCCAAGGGGACCTGGGAGCGCGACGCGGACCTCGGGGCGCTCGTCGAAGTACGGCGCGAGGAACAGCAAGCCGCGGCGCGCACCCTCGGCGCGGCTGGGGTCGAGTTCCTCGATCTGGTCGATGGGGAGCTCGAGACGGGGCGAGCGGAGCGAGCCGCGGTGTGCGAAGTGATCCGACGGGTGCAGCCGGACACGGTGGTCAGTCACGACCCGTGGAAGCGCTATCGGCTCCATCCCGACCACCGCCGGGCGGGCGAGCTCGTGGT
The DNA here is from genome assembly GCA_036723155.1 of Actinomycetota bacterium. GTDB lineage: Bacteria > Actinomycetota > Acidimicrobiia > IMCC26256 > PALSA-555 > PALSA-555. The sequence goes on along the minus strand of DAIMHT010000293.1, from coordinate 1,727 downwards.
CGACGGCATCGTGGCCGCTCGGGATCCCCACTTCTACCCTGATCGAGGCCGGGCGCATCGGCCCGAACGGCTCCTCCTCTTCGAGGCCGAAGACCCCGACCATGTCGAGGACGCCGAGCCCGGATTCGACGCCAAGGTGGCCGCGTTGCTCTGCCATCGCAGCCAGTGGCGATCCACGCTCGGAATCGAGGGGGGCACGCCCGCCGAACCGGCCCAGCGCCAAGCCCTCGTCGATCGGCTGCGGGGCGAGGCGACCGAGGCCGGCCAGGCCCACGGCCTGCAGCTCGGCGAGTCGTTCCGCTGGCTGGAGCCGCTCTGAATCGGACCCGGACGCGCCGAGGGGGCCCCGGAGGGCCCCCTCGAACGGGTGCGGTGTAGCGGTGGACTAGCGAGCCACCCGACGACGGCGCCGCTTGGCCGGAGCCTTCTTGGCAGTCGTCTTCCGACG
>DAIMHT010000293.1:0-1179 GCA_036723155.1 Actinomycetota bacterium | reverse complement strand
CGACGCCGCTTCTTGGCCGGAGCCTTCTTGGCGGTGGACTTACGACGACGCCGCTTCGCCGGAGCAGCCTTCTTGGTCGCCTTGCGACGACGCTTCTTGGCCGGCGCAGCCTTCTTGGTCGCCTTACGACGACGGGTCGTCTTGCGCGCCGCCGACTTGCGGGCGGTCGACTTCTTCGCAGTACGACGCTTCGCCGGCTTGCGAGCGGCCGACTTTTTCGCGGTGCTCTTACGTGTGCGTCTCTTGGCCGGAGGCACGGTCACCTACCTTTCTTTGACGGTTTACTGGCTCCGAGGCCGATTCGGCTCGGCTGCTCGGTCTCAGGCGTTTACCTTCTTCTTGAAATCGGCACCCACTGAGAACTTCACGGCGTTGGCCGCCGGGATCTGCACTGGCTCGCCGGTGCGCGGGTTGCGTCCGGTGCGAGCGGCGCGATACGTACGTGACCAGGCCCCGAAACCGGGGACGGTGACCTTGTCGCCGGTGGCGACGGCAGCCTCGACCACGCCGATGAATGCGTTGACCGCCTTCTCCGCGTCGGACTTCGAGAGGCCCGCCTCGCCAGCGACCTTTTCGGTGAGCTCTGACTTATTCACGCTTCCTCCAGGAGTCCGGCGTGCTTCAACAAAGTCGAACGCATTACGGGTGCAGTGTCAAGCATTTGCGACCGTTCGTCACCCTCGACGTGGTCCTCGACACCTTCCGCTGCTTGCGTCGTGGTGGTCGTTTCCCTCCATCGGTGCGCGTGCCGGGCGTCACGAGACGCGCCACTCCTTTACGCGCGACATAACGGTAACTGATTCGCTGCGGAAAGTGGTGGATATCGGCCATGTTTCTCGATAGGTCATCGACGCGTCGTCGCGCTCGCTTGAGCGCGCGCCCGCATTCGCGCGTGCGCGTGGCGGTTCCGCGCTCGTCCCGCGCGTCGAGCGCCTCGTCGGCGCGGTCCGCGTGTCGTCGGACGTCGCCGCGAAGCGAGATGCACGGCCCGGACCGAGTCGCAGGACCGCAGAAAACGAACGGCCCGCTCCGTCCGGGTCACGGACGTGCGGACCGTGCTGGCGAGCAGCCCCGAGCAGATTCGAACTGCCGTTTCCGCCTTGAGAGGGCGGCGTCCTAGGCCACTAGACGACGGGGCCGACGGGCTCGGGGGGGAGGACTCGAACCCCCAATGACAGG
>DAIMHT010000292.1:0-2699 GCA_036723155.1 Actinomycetota bacterium | reverse complement strand
AGGATCGACGACGACGTCACGTTGCACACGACGCCGCCCCCGTTCGACCGAAGGATCGGGATCGCCCGACGCGTCACCTCGATGAGCCCAAACACGTTGGTCGCGAACATCGCCTGCCACAGCTCCGCCGGCGTGTCCTCGAACGCCGGGTGCGCCGCCTCGGTCCCGGCGTTGTTCACCAGCACCCGCAACCCGTCCGGCAAGTTGATGGACTCGGCGTCGGTCACATCGAGTGCCGCGACGCGCAGCACCCCGCCCGTGGCGGCGGCCAGCCCGGGGAGCTCCGCCCCGGCCGCGGGCTGTCGCATCGTCGCCACCGTCTCGAAGCCGCGGGCGGCGAGCTCGAGCGCGACGGCCCGCCCGATCCCGCGGCTGGCGCCGGTCACGACCGCGACCCCATCTGGTTGCATCGGATCCTCCTCGACGGCGCCGGAGAGTGTCGCGCACACGCGTAAGGTGGTGGCATGGACGGTCACGGCATCACACTTCGAGACGATCCCCGCACGGTCGAGGTGGCCGTCGACGGCGTCGTCGTCGCGTCGTCGACCCGGACCACGTCGCTCGACGAGACCGGCCTCCCCCTCCGCCACTACTTCCCCCGCGACGACGTCCAGCTCGGCCGGCTCGAGGCCACCCCGACCGAGACGGTGTGCCCGTTCAAGGGGCAGGCGTCGTACTGGTCCGTGCGCACCCCGACGGGTGAGCACAAGGACGTGGCCTGGAGCTACGTGACGCCGTTGGATTCGGTGGCCGGAATCGCTGGGCTCATCTGCTTCTACGCCGAACGCACCGACCTGACCATCGACGGCGCTCCCCGGGAGCGGCCGGTGAGCCCGTGGACCCCGCAGCGAGCCTGACATGACGCCGCGCCTCGACGTTCCGGACGGCCCGGGAGGCCCTCCGGTCCAGCTCTGGAACCTGCGACCCGAGCTGCTCGACACGGTCACGGCCATGATCGACGGCCCGTACAAGCGCAGCCAGCTGCCGACCCGGGAACGGGAAGCGGCGCGTCTGCGGCTCGCGCAGCTCAACGACTGCACCCTGTGTCGGGACTTTCGCGCCGGCTCGGCCCGCGCCGGAGGAGCCACCGACGACCTGTACGCCCACGTCCACGACCCCGAACAGGGCCATTACACCGAACGTGAACGGCTGGCGATCGAGTTCGCCGAACGATTCGCCCTCGACCACCTCGGGTTCGACGACGCCTTCTTCGCTCGGATCCGGGCCGCGTTCACCGATCCGGAGATCCTCGACCTCGCGATCTGCTGCGGGGCGTTCCTCGGCCTCGGACGCGTCCTCGCGGTCCTGGGGATCGAAGCCGAACCCGACGTCGCGTCGGCGACTCCCGGCTGACCGAGCTCTGCCGCCCCTCGGTCCCGGCGGCCCTGGCGGCGGCCGGGGCGCCGACGACATTCAGGTTGGCGTACCCGCTCAGCGCCACCGCGACGACGGCGCCGGCGAGCAGCACCGCGGTGAGCGAGGTCGCATGAGCGACGACGCCGCCGACGAGGACACCGAGCGGCACCATCCCACCAAACCCCATGATCCACAGCGCCACCACCCGGCCGCGGACCGCGTCGGTGACGTGTTCCTGCAAGACCGTGGACAGGGAGGTGATGACCACGAAGTACGTGTACCCGACGAGGAACGCCAGGATGAACGCCACGATGGGTGAGCGAGCCAGGGCGAACCCGGCGAGGAGCCCACCGAAGGCCGCCAGTGCGGGGCGGATGAGCCGAGCCTTGGGCTGGTGCGCGAACCAGGTCCCGACGCTCACCGCGCCCAGCGCCGCCCCGAGCCCGAAGAGACCGTAGAGGAGCCCGTACTCGACGCTCCGGGGCGCGATCCCGAAATCCGTCGCGGCGAGAGCCGGCATCAGGCCGATGAACGCCAGCGAGAAGAACGACAGCGTCACCAGCACGATGAGGATGCGACGCACGAGCCGGTCAGCATGCGCGATCCGGAACCCTTCGAGGATGCGCGCGACCATGCCTGTGTCCGGCGGAGCCGCGGCCCGGCGGGGATACCGGACGACGAGCAACGCCGCGATCGCGAACAGGTATGTCGCGGCGTTGATGAAGAACACCGGCGCCGCCCCGGTCCCGGCGTAGATCGCCGCGCCGATGGCCGGCCCGATCACCCGAGACAAGTTCATCTGCACCGACTGCAGTGCCACCGCGCCCGGCAGGTCGGGACGGGGAACGAGGGTCGGGAGGATCGCGCTCAAGGCGGGAGCACCGAGGGCGTTGCCGATGCCGATCACCAGCACGCACGAAAAGATCGCGACCTGGGACGGATGTGTCGCGGTGGCGAGGAACGCCAGCACGATCGAGAACGCCAGCTGCTGCCACTGGGTCCAGAGGAGGAGTCGCCGGCGATCGAGCACATCGGCGAGCGCTCCACCGACGTTCGAGAGGATCAGGAGGGGCCCGAGCTGCGCGAAGAACAGCAGTCCGACGTACGTCGCGGAATGGGTCAGCGTGTACCCGTAGGCGCCGAGCAGCACGTTCTGCATCCACGTGCCGATGTTGGAGGCGAACGTCCCGGACCAGACGATGCGGAAGTCGCGGTGCCGCAGCGCGGCGCGGGCTGTGCCTCGGACGAGGATGCGGTCACCATCGACGAGGGCGTCGGTCGCATCCTCGGGTCCCGGTGCGGCCAGTCCCATCCCGTGAACCTACGCGTCGATGCCGCTCACC
>DAIMHT010000291.1:0-2705 GCA_036723155.1 Actinomycetota bacterium | reverse complement strand
CCAACGCCCCCCGCCTCGACCTCGTCGGCGCGGCCCTGTCGATCGTCGGGCTCAGCGCGTTGCTGTACGCCGTGATCGAGGCCCCCACGAAAGGCTGGACGGCCGACTCGACGCTCCTGTTCTTCGCCCTCGGCGGGATCGTCCTGACGGCGTTCTTCCTCTGGGAGCGTCACGTCGACCACCCGATGCTCGACATCGGGTTCTGGAAGAACCCGCGGTTCAGCGGCGCCAGTGGCGCCATCGCGATCACGTTCTTCGCCATGTTCGGCTCGATCTTCCTCCTGACCCAGTACCTGCAGTTCGTGCTCGGCTACACGCCGCTCCAGACCGGGATCCGGCTGCTGGCCTTCGCGATCCCGATGATGGTCATCGCGCCGTGGAGCCCCCGGCTCGTGGACCGGATCGGCACCAAGCTCACGGTGGCGCTCGGGCTGTTCTGTGTCTCCGCGGGTCTGGTCCTGCTCGGCAGTGTCGGTGCCACCACCGGCTACGCCGACATCGCGTGGCGGATGGCGCTCGCCGCGACCGGGATGGCCCTCACGATGAGCCCGGCCACCGAATCGATCATGGGATCGCTCCCGCTCTCCCGGGCCGGGGTCGGCTCCGCGGTGAACGACACCACCCGTCAGGTCGGCGGCGCTGTCGGTGTCGCCGTGATCGGGAGCGTCTTCTCCTCGATCTACGGGTCGCAGGTCGTCGCGGCGCTGCGGGGCAAGCCGGTGCCCGCGAACGCGGTGGCGCTCGCCAAGTCGTCCCTCGGTGCCGCGCTCCAAGCCGCGGGGAGCCTCCCGGCGGCCGCGGGGCGGACCTTCGCCGCGCTGGCCAAGACCGCGTTCATCGACGGGTTCCACAGCGGCGTCTACGTCGGCGCCGCGGCGTCGGCGCTCGGCATCATCGCGGTGCTGATCTGGCTGCCGGCCCGCGCCCGCGCCGACGACGTCGAACGCCAAGCCGCGGACTTCGACGCCCACGGTGTCTCCGGCGCGCCCGTCCCGTCCGGGGCGACGGTCGGGAACGGTGACGGCGACGGCGCGGACCACGACGGCGCCAAGGGTGTCCCGTCGGCACCGGCGCGCACCCGATGACGGCGGCGCTGCGCCCGGGTCGACCCCGGAGCGCCGAAGCCGACGAGGCGATCGTGGACGCGGCGCTGGCCGTGTTCGCCGAGGAGGGGTTCGACGGTCTGACCATGGAGGCGGTCGCCGCCCGGGCCGGGGTCGGCAAGGCCACGGTCTATCGCCGCTATCCGGGGAAGGCCGAGCTGGTGATCCGCGCCGCGTCGTGTCTCAGCGCGGCCGAGGCCCCGGAACCGGACACCGGCTCGTTGCGAGGGGATCTCCAGGCGATCGCGCGGAACCTCGTGCATCTGCTCACGGCGACGGTCGCGGGGCGCTGCGTGCCCGAGCTCGTCGCCGCGTTGCCCCGCTGCGCGCAGCTCGCCGGCGAGCACGGACGCTTCATCGCCGCCCGGCGCGGCCACACCGTCCGGGCCGTGCACCGGGCGGTGGCCCGGGGCGAGCTCCCGGCCGGCACCGACGCCGAGCTCGTCGCCGACCTCCTCTCGGGGCCGATCTTCTATCGGCACCTTGTGCTGCGGGGACGCCTCGACCCCGGGTACGCCGACCGGGTCGTGGACGCCGTCCTCGGTGGGCTGGGCACCGCCACGCCCGTCGCGCGGGCCTGACTCAGAGGCCGCCGACCGCGGCGTCGACGACCGCGCGCTGCTCCCGCTCGTGCACCTTCGGGCTGCCCGTCGCGGGGCTGGCGCTGGCGTGACGGGCGCTGTGATCCCAGTGCCGCGAGTCGCCGAGGGAGCGGCGGAGGGCCCCGTCCACGAAGGACCAGGCGCCCATGTTCGCCGGTTCCTCCTGGACCCACCGCAGCTGCGACGCGTTCGGGTACCGGGCGAGGGTGGCGAGGAGCTCCGCCTCGGGCCAGGGGTAGAGCTGTTCGATGCGGACGACCGCCACCGGGGTGCCGGCCTCGTCGCGCCGGTCCATGAGCTCGTGCCCGAGCTTGCCGGTGCAGAGCACCACCCGCTCGACCGTGGCCGGATCGAGGTCGGTGCTGCGGTCGTCGAGCACCCGGTGGAAGGTGTCGCCGGTGAGCTGATCCACCGAGGAGCGGGTTTGGGGCATCCGCAGGTACCGCTTGGGGGTGAAGCACACCAACGGCACGCGGCGGGCGGCGCGGACCTGGCGGCGCAGCACATGGAAGTACTGCGCCGCGGTCGACGGGTACACGACTCGCAGGTTGTCGTCCGCGCACAGGACCAGGAACCGCTCGATCCGGGCACTCGAGTGGTCCGGGCCTTGCCCCTCGAAGCCGTGCGGCAACAGCAGCGCCAACGCGGAACGTTGACCCCACTTGTCCTCGGCGGCGACGACGAACTCGTCGATCGTGACCTGCGCCGCGTTGATGAAGTCCCCGAACTGGGCCTCCCAGGCGGTGAGGGCCTCCGGCGCGGCGACGGAGTACCCGTACTCGAACCCGAGGGCCGCGTACTCCGAGAGCACCGTGTCGTAGAGGCGGAACGGCGCCTGATCGGGTGCGAGGTGCCCGAGGGGGACGTATTCGGTCTCGTTGACGGTGTCGACCAGGACGCCGTGTCGCTGGCTGAACGTCCCGCGGCGGGTGTCCTGGCCCGCGACGCGCACCGGCGTCCCTTCGAGGACCAGGGACCCGAACGCCAGCGACTCCGCGAG
>DAIMHT010000290.1:0-2711 GCA_036723155.1 Actinomycetota bacterium | reverse complement strand
ATCTTCCGGGAGAACACCGAAGACATCTACGCCGGCCTCGAGGTCGAGGAAGGCACCCCGGAGGCCAAGAAGCTCATCGAGACCCTCAAGCGTGAGCTCGGCTGGAACATCCGCGAGGACTCCGGGATCGGCATCAAGCCGATCTCGGTGACCGGATCGAAACGGCTCATCCGGGCTGCGATCGAGTACGCGGTCAAACATCATCGCCCGAGCGTGACCCTCGTCCACAAGGGCAACATTCAGAAGTTCACCGAAGGCGCGTTCCGGAACTGGGGTTACGACCTGACCCGGGAGGAATTCGCCGACGTCGCGGTCGGATGGGATGACTGCAACGGTGATCCCGGCGACAAGGTCCTCGTCAAGGACAACATCGCCGACATCACGCTGCAGCAGGTTCTGACCCGCCCCGAGGACTTCGACGTGATCGCCACGACCAATCTCAATGGCGACTACCTCTCCGACGCGCTGGCGGCTCAGGTTGGGGGCATCGGGATCGCCCCCGGCGGGAACATCAACTACGTCACCGGCCACGGCATCTTCGAGGCGACCCACGGGACCGCCCCCAAGTACGCGGGGCAGGACAAGGTCAATCCGTCCTCGGTGCTGCTCTCGGGCGTCATGATGCTCGAGCACCTCGGATGGAACGAGCCCGCGGACCTGATCACCAAGGCGTTCGAGGCGACCATCGCCGACAAGGTCGTGACCTACGACTTCGCTCGACTGATGGAGGGCGCACACGAGGTCAAGACCTCACAGTTCGCCGAAGCCGTCGTCGACCACATGTGAGCCCACCCGTTGCTGCGGGCCCGGTGGCCGTCCTCATCCAATCGGCAGGCCGACGCCGAATGGTGGGGTAGGAGGCGCGAGTGCTGCTCGCCGAACTGAACATCCGCCACAGCCGCCGGCACCAGCCGACCCGGCGGGTCGCGCTCGGGGACACCTACCTGCCCACGAGCGGGGCGGCGTTCGGCGCGGTGCTCCTCGCGGCCGTCGTCGCCGAACACCTCGACGACCTCGCCGACGACCAGCGCGAGCTCCTGCCTCGACTCCTCCACGACGCCCGCGACGGCCTCGGCGTGCCCCGCATCGCCCTCCGGTACCGGCTCCAGACGGACACGCACGGCCTCGACCGTTCCCGTCACCGCATCGTCAGCGAATCACCGGGCTCGAACGACCGGCCCGCGTCCCTGGTCCTCGAGTTCGACGAGCACGCGGCGGGCGCGCCCCAACTCATCGGCGCCGTCATGGCGGCGGCCGCGTTGCCCTCGACCGCCCGCCGGGTGGCGCTCCGCGCCGTCGAAGCCGCGGTCCTCCGGCCGTCCCTCCCCGAAGGCCTCCTGGTCCGGCGCCTGGAGGAGGGCATTCCCGGCCTCCAGCCCTTCGCGCCCCAGATGGGCGCCGTGGAGCCTGACACCGAGTCCCTCTGGCGCGGCGTGCCCGCCGAGCGGCGCTGGGCGATGGAAGTCCTCGGGCTGCGAGCCGGGATGCCACTCGGCCGAACCGACGTGCAGGCCCGCTTCCGGCGACTGGTCCGGTTGGCGCATCCCGATCACGGTGCGGCACGGAACGGTGCCGCCGAACGGCTCGCCGAGCTGCGCGAGGCACGAGAGCTCCTCCTGGCCCTCGCGACGTCGAGGCCAGACTCGGCCGGGGCGCGGCGCACCGGGTAGGTTCCCGAGCCATGCCGAGCGCACCCGTCCACGTCGCGGTCACCGGGGCCGCCGGACAGATCGGGTACGCGTTGGTGCATCGCATCGCCGCGGGTGAGCTGCTGGGAAGCGAGCAGCCGGTCGTGCTGCGCCTCCTCGAGATCGAACCGGCGATGAAGGCCCTCGAGGGCCTGGTCATGGAGCTCGAGGACGGCGCCCATCCGCTCCTCGAAGGCATCGAGGCCACGTCGGATGTCAACCACGCGTTCAAGGACGCCTCGTGGTGCTTGCTCGTCGGGTCGATCCCGCGGAAGGCAGGGATGGAACGACGCGATCTCCTGTCGATCAACGGTGGCATCTTCAAGCCGCAAGGGCGGGCCATCAACGAGCATGCGGCCCCCAACGTCCGGGTGCTCGTCGTCGGGAACCCGTGCAACACCAACTGCTTGATCGCCCGGTCGAACGCGCCCGACGTTCCCGACGACCGATGGTTCGCCATGATGCGACTCGACGAGAACCGGGCCAAATCGCAGCTGGCAAAGAAGGCCGGGGTTCCGACCCGTGCGGTGACGAACATGGCCATCTGGGGCAACCATTCCGCGACTCAGTTCCCGGATTGCTTCCACGCCCGGATCGATGGTCAGCATGTCCCCGAGGTGATCCGGGATCATGACTGGTTGCGCGGCCCGTTCATCGACACGGTGCAGAAACGCGGCGCCGCCGTGATCGAGGCTCGGGGCGCGTCGTCCGCAGCCTCCGCCGCGCACGCCGCGATCGAATCCGTCAAGAGCATTTGGCAACCCACACCCGATGGCGATTGGCACTCGCTCGGCGTCGCCAGCCACGACGAGTACGGCATCCCGGAGGGGCTCCAGTTCGGGTTCCCGGTCCGGAGCGACGGGACGTCGTGGACGATCGTCGAGGGGATCCAGCACGACGAGTTCGCCACCGAGCGGATCATCGCCACCACCAACGAGCTGCTCGAGGAGCGGCACGAGGTGCTCGACCTGCTCGGCTGACGAGGGGTCCGCGGCCCTCAGAGGTTCGCGGGCCACCATGAGG
>DAIMHT010000289.1:0-2719 GCA_036723155.1 Actinomycetota bacterium | reverse complement strand
GCCCGGACCCGTGCCGAGATCGTCGACGACGTGGTCGCGAGCGCCGAACGGATGCACGCCGCGTGGCGCCAGGTACCCGACGGCGCGTGGGACGTCATCTCGCGCGACGTCTCGGGGAGGGAGCGCCCGCTGCGGGGGTTGCCGGCCCGCCGGTGGCAAGAGCTCGAGGTGCACGTGGTGGACCTCGACTCCGGTGTCACCCACCGCGACTGGCCCGCCGACTTCGTCGGGGTGTGGCTCCCCGCGCTGCGCGCCACCGCCGAGCGGCGGCTCCCGGCGGGTGCGGCCCTCCCGGCGCCTGGCATGCTGGACGACCGCGACGAGCTCGCCTGGCTGTACGGGCGCCTCCATCGCCGCGACCTTCCGGAGCTCACGCCCTGGGGCTGAGCCGCCCTGAGTTCCGGCCCGGCTCCCTTCGATCCCCTCCGAACGGCGTGGTCCCCGACCAAGGAAGCGACATGAGCACTGGTGACGCCACCCCGCGCTACATCCGTCCCGGCTGGTTCACCACCCACGTCTTCAACCCCCTCGTGGCCGCGCTGACCCGCGCCGGCCTCAGCATCTGGGGCTCACGTGAGTTGCGGGTCCGGGGACGCACGAGTGGCGAATGGCGTCGAACTCCGGTGAACGTCCTCACCCTGGACGACCAGCGGTACCTCGTCGCGCCCCGCGGCGTGACCCAGTGGGTCAAGAACCTCCGCGTGGCGCGCCGCGGCGAGCTCCGGGTCGGGCGTCGCCGAGAGTCCTTTCAGGCCGACGAGCTCACCGACGCCGAGAAACCCGCGATCCTGCGCCTGAAGCGATGGAAGGCCGAGGTGGGTGTGTTCTTCGGCGGGGTGAGCGCCGACTCCTCCGACGACGAGCTGCGCCGAATCGCTCCCGACCATCCGGTGTTCCGCATCACCGACGACACCGAGCGCGCGCCCTCCGAATCCTGAGCCGAGCACGACGAGGAACGCCGCGGGCTCGTCCGCCGACCCTTGGGTGGTGGCTCAGAATGGAGAACAACAACCGAGCTACGACCCACGGGCTCCTCCCGATCAGCCACGGGTTGACGCTGCTCCGTCAACGCTGAGGCGCCGCCGGCGCATCCCGCGGCAGAGCGGCACCGGGGCGAGGGGCCCTGCCCGTGCTCGCCGCCAGGCACCCGGGGTCCCACGTGACGAGGCTGGAGCGCTTCCGGACTCGCGGCCCTGGTCGAATCGCTCCGACGCCCGTCAAGCCTGACACGTACGTCAGGTCGATGTTGGTCGGACGTGACTGTGATCGCGTGACTCGTCGGGGGTCGCGCGCCGATGCAATACTGACTCCGCGTCCACGGGTGAACACTTGTTCACCCAGCGGACGGCTCGGGCTGGCGCCGAGGGCGCCGGCCGGAACAGGACGTCGCCATTCTCTTGGGGGGACCGTGGCGAAGGCAGAGGTACCAGCCCTGATGGTCGAGGACGTCACCGTCGCGTTCGGTGGCCTCCTCGCCCTCGACAGCGTGTCGCTCAGCGTCGATCCGGGCGAGATCATCGGGGTGATCGGACCGAACGGTGCCGGTAAGACGACGCTCTTCAACGTCGTGTCGGGGTTTGTGTCGCCCAAGGAGGGTCGCATCGTGCTCGGCGGCCGGGCGATGCGACGACTACGCCCGCATCAGCTGACGAAGCTGGGCGTGGGTCGCACGCTGCAAGGAATCGGGCTGTGGTCCCAGCTCACGGTGCTGGAAAACGTCTTGGCGGGCGCGCAGGTGGCGGCCCGGGCCGGGCTTGGTGCGGCGCTCCTCGGCGCGCGCCGCTCGTCGCGCGAGGAACAGGCGCTCGCCGATCGGGCCCGGAGCCTCCTCGAGGAGCTCCAGGTCGGCGACGTCGCCTATCGTCTCCCCCCCACGCTGCCGTACGCGACCCAAAAGCGGGTCGCCTTGGCCCGGACGTTGATCGCCTCACCGACCCTGCTGCTCCTCGATGAGCCGGCGAGCGGGCTGAGTGACGCCGAGTTGGACTCCCTCGGCCAGCTGCTGCACGACCTGGCGACACGGATGGCGATCGTCCTCGTCGAACATCACATGGATCTGGTGATGTCGGTCTGCGACCGGGTGGTGGTGCTCGACGCCGGCCGGATGATCGCGACCGGGACCCCCGACGAGGTGAAGGGAGACCCGGCGGTGACCGCCGCGTACCTTGGCGGCGACGTCGAAGCGGTCGCCGCCGGTGGCTCGGGCGACGGAAGGACCACCGATGCTGGCCGTTGACGGGCTGACGACCAGCTACGGGGCCATCGAAGCCCTCCGCGACGTGTCGTTCACCGTGGCGGACGGGTCGATCACCGCGGTGCTCGGCGCCAACGGCGCGGGGAAGACCACCCTGTTGCGCTCGATGACGGGCCTCGTGAAACCCCAGGCCGGAACGGTCCGCTACGACGGCACCGACCTGTTGGACCTGCCGGTGGAGGACGTGGTCCGTCACGGGGTCGCCCACGTCCCGGAGGGCCGCAGCGTCGTCAAGGAGCTGACCGTCGACGAGAACCTGCGGCTCGGCGGCCTCTGGCGTTCGGACCGACCCGACCGGCGCCGCGCGCTCGACGAGGTCTACGAGCTCTTCCCCCAACTCACCGACCGTCGCCGCCGGGCCGCGTTCACCCTCTCGGGCGGCGAATCCCAGATGCTTGCCATCGGCCGAGCGCTGATGAGCCGCCCCCGGGTCCTCCTCCTCGACGAGCCCTCCCTCGGCCTCGC
>DAIMHT010000288.1:0-2728 GCA_036723155.1 Actinomycetota bacterium | reverse complement strand
CGGAGCTGGTAGATCTCCTGCAGCTCGGTGAGCTCATGGTCGGGGTTCTGGAGGATCTCGCGCCGCTCGCGTGCGATGTCGGCCCGTTCGGTGTCACGCTGCGAGCTCACCGAGACGAACTCGCCCGCGGCCATCGCCAGCGCACCGGCGACGAGCGCCGCGGTCCCCGCGACCGCGACCTGGCTCTGCGACGACGTCGCCGCGGCGACGCCGAGCAGGATGCTGGCCACCGAGACGATCCCGTCGTTCGCACCCAGGACCGCTGCCCGCAGCCACCCCACCCGGGCGTATCGGTGACGCTCGGGATGATGGACCCTCACCACGCCTCCGTCCCTCCCGCCGGACCCCGACTGCGACGCCGACGACGTACGCCCGCCCTGGCCGCTCACGGGACGACAGGCACCGGCACCGCGATGTCGCGTCGAGGATACCTGCGAGCCGCGCTGCGCCCGCCGTCGAACGCGCCGAGTCGCCTCGAGGGCCCGCGGTGCGGGCCGGACTCCCGGTACGATTGGGACCCGGTCAGACCGGGAGGACCCATGGCGATCGATACCGCCGAATCCACCGACGAGCAGCTACGCGAGCAGGTGCTGACGTTCCTGCGCGAGGAGCTCCCGGACGGTTGGATGGAGGCGATCGACAACGGTGACGAGCCCCGCTTCGAGGAGCTGCGCCGTGGGCTCGACTACCGCGACTGGTGCACCCGGCTCGGTGAGTCCGGGTACGCCACCCCGACCTGGCCCGCCGAGTACGGCGCCGGTCTCTCGCTGACCTCCACCCAGGCGAAGGCCGTCAACGAGGTCTTGAACCACTACCGGGTTCCCCGTCCCTTCAACATCATCGGGATCGGGATGGGCGGGCCCACCGTGATCACCTGGGGTACCGAGGAGCAGAAGCAGCTCCTGCTCCGCGGTCTCGCCACCAACGAGGAGATCTGGTGCCAGCTCTTCAGCGAGCCGAGCGCCGGCTCCGACGTTGCGGGGCTGTCGACCCGCGCCGTTCGCGACGGTGACGAGTGGGTCGTGAACGGCCAGAAGGTCTGGACGACCCTCGCGCATATCGCGCGGTACGGGATGCTCGTGGCCCGCACCAACCCCGACGTGCCGAAGCACAAGGGTCTCAGCTACTTCATCGTCGACATGCAGGCGCCGGGTGTCGAGACTCGACCCTTGGTGCAGATCACGGGCGACGCCGAGTTCAACGAGGTGTTCTTCGACAACGTCCGCATCCCGGATTCGATGCGGGTGGGGCCCGAGGGCGAAGGCTGGCGAGTCGCCGTCACCACATTGATGAACGAGCGCGTTGCGCTCTCGGGGGCCGGCTCCCTCGCCGGTGACGCCGTCGGCGGGAGCCCGATCGCGTCGCTGATCAAACGGCACCAGCCGGTGACGGATTCGCTCCTCCGCCAACGGGTCGTGCAGCTCTACATCGAAGGGCGACTCATTCGCCTCAACAACCAGCGTGCCGGCGACAAGCGCAAGCGCGGCGCCGAAGCCGGCCCCGAGGGTTCGATCACGAAGCTCATGCAAGCCGAGTTCAACCAACGGCTCCAGAAGCTCGCCGTCGACATGGAAGGCGTCGGCGGTGTCGCCTGGGAACCCACGGGCGCCGCGAAGCCCGAAGGGCCTCTTGCCTACCTCGGCGGGATGGGCGAAGACCGACCCGCGATCGCGCGCGGCTTCCTCCGGGCCCAGGCCAACACCATCGAGGGCGGCACGTCGAACATCATGCGCAACATCTTGGGTGAGCGGGTGCTCGGACTGCCGAAGGAGCCCGACAGCTCCAGGGACCTGGCCTGGAAGGACGTCCCCCGGTCGGGTTGAGGCCAGCCGATGGACCGCCGGCTGCGGCGCTTCTTGCTCCGTCAAGGCGCCAGCCTCCACGAGATCGAAGACGCCGAGGCGGGCGGCTACCTGACGTTGCTCGTCTTCGACCGGGCCGTGATGCCCGGCGCGCGCAAGTACACGATTCGTGAACTCGCCGACCGCGCCCACACCGACCTTGCCACGGCCCGGATGGTGTGGCGCGCCATCGGCTTTCCTGACCTCCCCGATGACCTGCCCGCCTTCACCGACGCCGATGTCGAGGCCCTCCGAGGATTCGTCGACCGACTCAAGGAGCCCTGGGTCTACGAGTGGAGCCCCGACCGGGCCATCCCACAAGCGCGCGTGCTCAGCTCGGCCCTGGCCCGAATCGCCGACGCCGAGAGCGACGACATCGCCCGTTCCGTCGACGAGGCCCGGCGCGCTGGACTCAACGACGAGGACCTCGCCCAGCTCGTCAGCGAGCGGCTGGACTACAACGACATTGCTCGGCTCCTCGACCACGCGCACCGGCTGCAGCTCCGCGCCGCGATCTGGCGCAAGCTCGCCGGTAGCGAGCCCGGGACGCCGGGCACGATGGTCGCGACGGTCGGGTTCGTTGATCTCGTCGGGTACACCGCCCTCGCCGAAGGGCTCGACGACCAAGAGCTCGGGGCGCTGGTCGAGCATTTCTCGGCCCTCGCGCACGACACCGTGGTCTCCTTCGGCGGGCGCATCGTCAAGACCATCGGCGACGAGGTCATGTTCATCACCGAGCAGCCAGCAGCCGCGGCGAGCATCGCGCTCCGCCTCGCTCAAGCGTCGACCCAAGACGACGTCTTGCCCGATGCCCGGGCCGGCCTCGCGTACGGCTCGGTGCTCTCACGCGAGGGCGACTACTTCGGCCAGGTCGTGAACCTCGCCAG
>DAIMHT010000287.1:0-2742 GCA_036723155.1 Actinomycetota bacterium | reverse complement strand
GCGCGGCGATCACCGAGTCGAGCATGGAGTCCACCTCTCGAGGGCTCGACGGAGCTCGTCGAGACCAGTTGGGTCGGGTACAGCGATGCGCACACCGCCAGGGATGCCGAACGTCGCCGTGTCGCGCACCAGGACCCGCTGGCGAGCGAGGTGCGATCGGAGGCCGGGCGCGTCGCGAACGAGGACGTAGTTCGCGTCGGACGGATCGGGGGTGAGACCGGCGGCGCGGAGCACCTCGGTGAGGTCGGCCCGCCACGCCGCGATTTCCGAGGACCACCGGGCCAGATCAGCGAGTTGCACGAGATCGGGCAGGACCGCAACCGCGAGCGAGTTGACGGCCCATTCCGGTTGCCGGTCGCGGACCCGCTCGGCGAGCTCGTCGTCGGGCGCGAGGAGGTAGCCGAGGCGCAGCCCCGGGCAGGCGAACAGCTTCGTGAGGGAGCCGACGACCACGACGCCAGGGTCGCCCCGGGTCCACCGGCCGGTCGCCAACGGATAGAAGGCCTCGTCCCACACGTCGCGGTGTTCGTCGGGCGGGGCGAGGCGACCGGTCGGGTTCCTCGGGTTGGAGCCCCATCGGAGTCCGGCGGGGTCGAGACGGGTCAGGTGACGGGCGTAGAGGGAGAAGTCGGGCTCGTCGACGTACCCGACCGGCAGCTCGGCCGCGACGAGCGCGATGGCCTCGGCACCACCGTTGGTGAGCACGAGGCGGTCGGCGTCGACACCGATCGCCTCGGCCAGGGTGTCCCGTGCCGGGCGGGGATCGGGGTAGTGGCGAACGGCGCCGGCGTGCCGCGCGACCAACGACGCGACGTCGGGTCCGCACGGGTTGAGGCTCACCGAGAGGTCCCGAACCGCGTCGGGAGCGACGCCGAGCGCGCGGGCGAGGCGGGGCCCGTCACCGCCGTGGGGGCCCATGGGCACGACCGCGGCGTCGGTCACGGACCGACCGGCCGGGGTCGGGTGGCCAGCGCGAGGCCGATCCCCGCCAGCAGCGCCGCGAGCGCGAGCTCGACGCGGTCGGCGAGCCGCACCGCCCGGGGGATGTCGCGGGCCTGCGGTCGGGGACCGCGACCGAGACAGGGTCGGGGCTCCACCCGGCTGGCGTAGCGGGTCGGGCCGCCGAGCTCGAGGCCGAGCGCGGCGGCGAACGCGGCCTCGGCGACACCGGCGTTGGGCGACGGGTGGGCCCGCGCATCCCGTCGCACCGTGGTGAGCACGGCGCGAGCCCGGTCGGGGTGGCTGGCGCACACCAGGGCCGCGGTCACGCGGGCGGGAAGGTACGCCGCGGCGTCGTCGAGACGGGCGCCGACGCGCCCGAACCGCTCGTAGCGCTCCGAGTGATAGCCGACCATGGCGTCCATCGTGTTCACGGCGCGGTGCGCCGCGGCGCCGGGGGCACCGAGTGCCGCGCCCCACAGCGCCGGGGCCACGACGGCGTCGACGGTGTTCTCGGCGAGCGATTCGATGGTGGCCGCGGCGATGGCCGACGGGTCGAGGTGCGCGGGGTCGCGACCGACGAGCGCGGGGAGGATCCGGCGGGCGTGATCGAGGTCGCCGGCGCCGAGCGCGTCCGCCACCTCGCCCGCGGTGGTGCGCAGCATGCGACCGGCGGTCGTGCCCGCCACGGTGAGCGCCGTCGACCCGGCCGCGAGGCCGGCGACGACGCCGACGGCGACACCGACGGCGGTGTACGCCGCGCCGGCCGCGATGTCATCGGCATACCAGGATCGCTCCAGTCGGGTCATGAGCCGGCCGAATCCGGCGACGGGATGCCAGGCCGCGGGGGGCTCACCGACGAGACGGTCGACCAGCAAGCCGGTCGCCGCGCCGACCAGCCGCGTCGCGGCGCTCCTCCGGGTCACCATCGGGCACCCGCCACGACCAGTCCCACGGTCTCGGCGACGATGATCGCGGCGCCGAGGACGTCGCCGGTGAACCCGTCAATGCGGCGCCCCGAAAGGGCGAGGACACCGATGCCGGCGACCACCGCGCCACCGATCGCCGCGACGCCGGGCCAACCCACGCCGACGACGGTGAGCGCCGCGGCGGGGATGACCGCCAGCGCGACGAGGCGCGACGCGGGCGTGGAGAGGAACGGCGAGGCCAGCCCGTCGTCGCGCGCGTAGGCCAGCCAGGCGGGCGCGGCCGCGGCGACGGTCCTCGAGGCGCACCACAGACCCGCGACGAGGGCGATGTCGGCCGGACGCGCCGCGAAGCCGGCGGTGCGGGTGACGAGCACGATGCCGAGGGCCGCGGCACCGAACGCGCCGACGCCGGGCGTTCGCATGATCTCGAGCCGGCGGGTGCGGTCGGCGTGGGGCAACAGCCCGTCGGCCGCGTCGGCCAGACCGTCGGCGTGGAGCAGCCCGGTGACGGCCAGGTCGGCGACGACGGCCAGCGCGGCGGCGAGGAGGGCGGGGAAGACCTGGTCGGCGAGCCACCACACCGACCCGACGACGGCGCCGATCGCCGCGCCGACGAGGGGGAACCACCGCAACGACCGCGGGGTGGGCCGCCGGGGACGTCCGACGACGGTGAGGAAGGCGAGCGCGTCGCGCATCACGGCTCCAACGGCGCGGCGTCGAGCGGCTCGAGGCGGGTGACATGTCCGGCGACCACGAGGAGGACGCGGTCCGCGATCGCGGCGACGGCGGCGTTCAGGGTGCCGAGCTCGTCGGCGAACCGGAGGCCGGCGTCGGTCGGCGGGTGAACCGAGAGGCCGACCTCTTCGGTGACGAC
>DAIMHT010000286.1:0-2743 GCA_036723155.1 Actinomycetota bacterium | reverse complement strand
AGTTCTACCTGAAGTCGGCGGCCGAGATGCGGGCGTTGTTCGCCGACTACGAGGAGGCGTGCGACAACACGCTGTTGATCGCCGAGCGCGCCAACGTCGAGATCGAGTTCGACAACGCGGTGCTGCCGGCGTTCCCGACCCCCGCGGGTCACGACGAGGACTCCTACCTGCGGGAGCTCACCCTCGAGGGTGCGGCCCGCCAGTACGGCGATCCCCTTCCCGCCAACGTGGCGCAGCGCATCGACTACGAGCTCGGCGTCATTAAGACGATGGGGTTCTCCGCGTACTTCCTCGTCGTGTGGGACCTGGTCCGCTACGCCCGGGAGCGGCGCATCCGCGTCGGGCCCGGGCGGGGCAGCGCCGCCGGCTCGTGCGTCGCGTACTGCCTCCACATCGTCGACATCGACCCGATCCGCTACGACCTGCTGTTCGAGCGCTTCTTGAACCCCGGCCGGGCCCAGATGCCCGACATCGACATGGACTTCGACTCCCGCTCCCGAGCCGAGATGAT
Organism: Actinomycetota bacterium; assembly: GCA_036723155.1. Taxonomy (GTDB): domain Bacteria; phylum Actinomycetota; class Acidimicrobiia; order IMCC26256; family PALSA-555; genus PALSA-555. The sequence goes on along the minus strand of DAIMHT010000286.1, from coordinate 2,232 downwards.
CCGCTACGCCGCGGAGCGCTACGGCGCCGACCACGTCGCCCAGATCGTCACCTTCTCGACGATCAAGGCCCGGGCCGCAGTGCGGGACGCGTCCCGCGTGCTCGGCTACCCGTACGGGATGGGGGATCGCATCGCCAAGCTGATGCCGCCGCTGGTCATGGGCCGCGACACGCCGCTACGGGCCTGCCTCGAAGTGGTTCCCGGTCACGACGACGGATACAAGATGGCCGTCGAGCTCCGCGACCTCTACGACGCCGACCCCGACGCCAAGCGGGTGATCGACGTCGCCCGGGGCCTCGAAGGGCTTCGCCGCCAAGACGGGATCCACGCCGCCGCCGTCGTCATCACCCGCGAGCCGCTGACCGAGTACCTCCCGGTCCAACGCAAGCCCGAGCCCGGACGCGACCTCGCCGACTCGCCCATCGTCACCCAGTACGAGATGCACGGCGTCGAGGACCTGGGCCTTCTCAAGATGGACTTCCTCGGGCTCCGCAACCTCGACGTGCTCGAGATCACCCTCGACCTCGTCGAGGCCTCGACCGGGCAGCGCCCCGACATCGACCACGTGCCCCTCGACGACCCCCTGACGTTCGATCTGCTCCGCCGCGGTGACACCGTCGGTGTCTTCCAGCTCGAAGGTGCCGCAGTGCGCAACCTGCTCCAGCGCCTCGCGCCGACCACCTTCGAGGACATCGCCGCGCTTGTGGCGCTGTATCGGCCGGGGCCGATGGCCCAGAACTGGCACACCGAGTACGCCGACCGCAAGAACGGCCGCCGCCTCGTCGACTACCCCCACCCCGACCTCGAGGAGATCCTGCGACCCACGTACGGGCTCATGATCTACCAGGAGCAGCTGATGCGCGTCGCGCAGCAGCTCGCCGGCTACACGCTCGAAGAAGCCGACAACCTCCGGAAAGCGACCGGCAAGAAGATCCGCGCCCTCATCGTCCAGGAGCGTTCCAAGTTCGTCGACGGCTGCGTCGCGCAGGGTCACGCCCGGGCCTTCGGCGAGAAGGTCTTCGACACCATCGAGCCGTTCGCCGACTACTCGTTCAACAAGTCCCACTCCGTCGGCTACGGCTACCTCGCGTACCAGACCGCGTTCCTCAAGGCGAACTATCCCGTCGAGTACCTCGCCGCGTTGCTCACCAGCGTCCGCACCAACAAGGACCAGACCGCGGTGTTCCTCAACGAGTGCCGCCAGCTCGGCATCCCCGTCCTCGTGCCCGACGTGAACACCTCGGTGTCGGACTTCTCAGTGCACGTCGCCCCCGACGGGACCCGGTCGATCCGGTTCGGGCTCGCCGCGGTGCGCAACGTCGGCGAAGGCGTCGTGGCCATGATCGTCGCCGCCCGCACCGAAGGGGGGCCGTTCCAGGACTTCTACGACTTCTGCGGCCGGGTCGACCCGTCCGCGCTGAACAAACGGACCATCGAGTCCTTGATCAAGGCCGGCGGCTTCGATTCGCTCGGCCATCCCCGCCAAGGCCTCCTGCACGTGTTCGAACCCGTCGTCGACCAGACCGTCAGCCGCCGACGCGAGCGCGAAGCGGGGATCATGAGCCTCTTCGGCGACGGCACCACTGACAACGGACAGGCGTCGGGCCTCTCTGAGCGGGTCGAGATCCCGGAAACCGAGTTCGATCGCAAGACCCGCCTCGACTTCGAGAAGGAGATGCTCGGCCTCTACGTCAGCGACCATCCCCTCCTCGGCACCGAACGCGTCCTGCGCCGCTACATCGACTGCACCCTCGCCGAGTTCCGCGACACCCGAGAAGGCGAGCTCCGCACCGTGGGCGGCATCGTCACGGGCCTCAACCGCAAGTACACGAAGAAGGGCGACCTCATGGCCACCTTCGTGCTCGAAGACCTCGGCGCGGCGCTGGAAGTGATGGTCTTCCCGAAGACGATGGCCGACCACGGCCACCTCCTCGAAGACGACGCCATCGTGTGCGTCAAGGGCCGCCTCGACCGTCGCGACGACCAACCCAAGATCGTCGCCATGGAGCTCACCCGACCCGAGATCGCGCTCGACGGCGCACCACCGGTCCGGCTTCGCATGGCCCTCACGAAGTTGTCCGACGACCGGGTCGAAAAGCTCACCGATGTCCTGCGTCGCCACCAAGGGGACAGCCCGGTCTTCGTGCACCTGGAACGTCCGGAGCGCACGACCGTCCTGCGGCTCGCCGACGACTTCCGGGTCGACGCCACCAACGGCCTCTTCGCCGAGCT
>DAIMHT010000285.1:0-2746 GCA_036723155.1 Actinomycetota bacterium | reverse complement strand
CATCGAGGACCAGGAAGACGTTCGAGCCGGTGGCCTCGCACAGCTCCCCGCGCGTGTTGCCGAACACAGCTTCGGCCGCGTCGTGCTCCTTCGCGTACGCGAGGGCGCGCACGTTCTCGGCGTAGGAGATCGTCTTGAGACCCGCGGTGGCTCCACGCTCGTTCCGCGGCCAGGGCACGGTCATGACATCCTCGACTGGTGGCCGCGCGCGAGCGGGCGCGACGGCGACGATGACCGTCGGCGCCGCGTCGCCGCGCTCCGACCCCAGCGGGGAGGGCCCGCCGGTGACGGTGACGCGCAGCCGGCCGGCGTGGACCCCGTTCGCCTCCACGACCGCCGCCGCGGCGGCGCGCAGGTCCGAGCTCGACGGCACGGTCAGCCCGAGCCCGTCCGCCGATCGGCGCAGGCGGTCGTGGTGTCGCCGCCACGCGAACGGGACCCCCCCATAGACGGCGAGGGTCTCGAACACGCCGTCTCCGACGAGGAGCCCGTGGTCGAGCGGGGACACTCGCGCCTCGTCGACGTCGACGAGCGTGCCGTCGAGCCACACCGCGGCCGAACCGGTCACGGCCGTTCCGGCTGGCCGGTGCGGTGCTGCTGCTGCTGCTGCTGCTGCTGGCACATCACCCACTCGAGGGTACGCGCCCGCGGGGAGGGGGAGAGACCCCATCGGTACACTGAGCGCTCTCATGGGGCTCTCTCGTACGGTGGTTCGCGCGTTCTCACGGCGGTACGTGATCGCCTTAGGGGTCGCGGTCGCGGTCATGGTCGGCAGCATCATCGCCGTCAACTACGTCATCGACACGAAGCTCAACAACGTCAAACGAGTCACGGTCAAGACCGCGCCCGCGCCGTCACAAGGCGCGAATTACCTCCTCCTTGGCTCCGACACCCGTGCCTTCGTGAAGAACAAGCAGCAGCAACAGGCGTTCGGGGCGCCCGGGACGGTCAACTCGGACACGATGATGGTCATCCACGTCGAGCCGGGCGCGAAGAAGACCCTGATCGTGTCGTTCCCACGCGACCTGTGGGTCAACATCCCCGGGATGGGGATGAACAAGATCAACGCCGCCTTCGGCATCGGTCCCAACAAGGCCATCGAGACCCTCAAGGCCGACTTCAACATCGACATCAACCACTTCATCTCGGTCGACTTCCAGAGCTTCCAAGCGGTCGTGAACGCGATCGGTTCGGTGCCCGTCTACTTCCCGTACCCGGCGCGGGACAAAGAGACCGGCCTGAACGTCATCGGCGGGTGCCTGTCCCTCAACGGCCAGACCGCGTTGCAGTACACCCGATCGCGGACGCTGGAGTTCTACAGCTCGGTGCAGAAGCAGTGGCTGCTCGCGGACCCGACAGCCGACATCGGCCGCATCAACCGCCAGCAGCAGTTCATCCGCGAGCTCGCTGGCATCGCGGTGCAGCGCAGCCTCGAGGACCCGCTCACCGCCAACACGATCGTCGACCGGGTGTTGCAGTACCTGGTGCTGGACCAGAATCTCTCGAAGAGCGACATCTTCACCCTCGTCGACGCGTTCCGGACCGTGAACCCGAATGACACCAGCCACCTCGAGTTCCAGACCCTGCCCTGGGCGACGGGACCAGACCAGAACGGCCTGTCGGTGCTGTACGTGAAGTCACCCGACGACCAGAGCGTGCTTGCCCAGCTGCGGGACTTCAGCGGCAAGACGACCACCCCGTCCGCCGCGACGGTCACCCCGAAGGACGTGAAGGTGCGGGTCCTCGACGGCGGCGGTGCCCCCGTCTCGGCATCCAGCGCCCTGTACGACCTCGTCCGCCGAGGCGGGTTCCAGTCCGCCGGCATCGGGACCGTCTCCGCCCCGATCGCCCAGACCGAGGTGCGGTACCGGCCGGGCGCGTTCACGCAGGGCGCGCTGGTGCTCGGGTACCTGCAGCCCGCGGCCCGACTCGTTGCCGACTCGACCATCAAGGGTGCCGACGTCGAGGTCATCCTCGGACGCGACTTCAAGTCGATCGTCCTCCCCGCCGGACAAGCGGGCGTCACCGCGGGACCGTCGGCGGGTGCTCCGGCCGCGGGGGACACGACCGCGCAGACGTCGAACGGGACGTCGCTCGACCCGGCAAAGTTCGGTCCCCCGGTCGCCAAGGTCCCGCCGTGCAAGTGAGGGCAATGCGGCCATGAGTCGAGTCGCCGTCATCGGAGCCGGCTATGTCGGGCTCACCACCGGCGCGTGCTTCGCGCACCTCGGCCACGAGGTGGTCGTCGCCGACATCGACGCCGACAAGGTGGCGCGCCTCGCGAAGGGTGACCTGGACATCTTCGAGGAGGGCCTTCCCGAGCTCGTCTCCGAGGGTCTCGCCACCCGCCGACTCCGGTTCGTGGTGGGCGCGGCCAACGCGGCCACCGACACCGAGTTCGTGTTCCTGTGCGTCCCGACGCCCCGAGGGTCCGAGGGCGACGCCGACCTCTCGGCCGTCGAAGCCGTGGTGCGCGACATCGCCCCCGTGCTGCGGCCCGGGACGGTGGTGGTCAACAAGTCGACGATGCCGGTTGGGTCGACCACCCTCGTCGCCCGTGCCCTCGCCAACGCGGGCGCGGTCCCGGAGCTCGGGGTGGCCTCGAATCCCGAGTTCCTCCGGGAGGGGACCGCCGCCCGGGACTTCCTCCACCCCTACCGCGTCGTCATCGGGGCCGATGATCCGGCGGTCGCGGTCCGCGTCTCGGAGCTGTACCGCGACGTGCAGGCACCGGTGCTGGTGACCA
>DAIMHT010000284.1:0-2759 GCA_036723155.1 Actinomycetota bacterium | reverse complement strand
CCGTACGACGGCCAGGAGCTCGTCGCCATGCCCGCGCTCCCGCTCGACGTCGCGCTGCTGCACGCCAACCGGGCCGACCAGCGCGGCAACGCGCAGTACCTGGGCCCGGACTGGTACTTCGACGACGTGTTCGCCATGGCCGCCCACCGCACCTTCGTGTCGTGTGAGCGCGTCGTCGACAGCGACGACTTCCTCGCCGAAGGCTCCGAGCAGACGATCAAGATCAGCCGCCTCTGGACCGACGGTGTCGTCGAAGCGCCCCTCGGGGCTCACTTCACCCACTGCGTGCCCGACTACCCGCGCGACGAAGCGCTGCAACGCGCCTACGCCGGCTCCGCGAAGGACGCCGACGCCTGGGCCGCGTTTCGGGCCCAGTGGATCGACGTCCCCGAGCCCGAGTACCGCGACCGGGCCCGAGCCTCGCTGGCCGGATCATGACCACCGCACCGACGCTCGCCGACGTCTGCGTGCTGGCCTGCGCCGACGCCTGGCGCGGCGACGGCGAGATCGTCGCCAGCCCCATCGGGACCATCCCGACCCTGGGCGCCCGCCTCGCGGCGCTGACCTTCGAACCCGACCTCGTTTACACCGACGGCGACGCGCTCCAGCTCGGCGCGCCGATCCCCGTCGGCGTCGACACCGAGAAGCACGTCGAGGCGTGGCTCCCGTTCGGCAAGATGTTCGACATCCTGTGGGCCGGACGCCGCCACGTGATGATGGGCGCGACCCAAGTCGACCGGTACGGCAACCAGAACATCGCCTGCATCGGCCCGTGGGCGCGACCCAAAGCCCAGCTGCTCGGCGTGCGCGGCGCGCCCGGCAACACCGTCAACCACACCACGAGCTACTGGGTGCCCAACCACTCCCCCCGCGCGTTCGTCCCGACCGTCGACTGCGTGTCCGGCGTCGGGTACGACCGGGCCGCGGCGGCCGGGCCGACCGCGTCGCAGTACCACGAGATCCGCCGCGTGATCTCCAACCTCGGCGTCTTCGACTTCGAGACGCCCGACCACGCCATGCGGATCCGGTCCCTGCATCCGGGCGTCACCGTCGAAGCCGTCGTCGAGGCCACCGGCTTCCCGCTCGTCGTGCCCGACGACGTCCCCACCCCCCCCGCGCCGACGCCCGACGACGTCCGCCTCCTCGACGACGTCCTCGACCCCACCGGGCTCCGGGCCGCGGAGCTGCCGGGCTGATGCACCCGACGCTGCACACCGAGCTCTGCGACCTCTGCGGCATCCAGGTCCCGATCGTGCAGACCGGGATGGGCTGGGTGGCAGGGCCCCGCCTCACCGCCGCGACCGCGAACGCCGGGGGGCTCGGCATCTTGGCGTCCGGGACCATGGACTTCGAGCAGCTGCGCGCCGCGATCACCGACACCCGGTCCCGCACCGACGCCCCATTCGGCGTCAACCTCCGCTCCGACGCGCCCGACGCCACCGCCCGCTGCGACCTCCTCATCCACGAAGGCGTCAAGGTGGCGTCGTTCGCCCTCGCTCCCGATCAGGGCCTGATCGGCCGCCTCAAGGACGCGGGCGTGATCGTCATCCCGTCCATCGGGGCCCGACGCCACGCCGAGAAGGTCGCGGCGTGGGGCGTCGACGCGGTCCTCGTCCAAGGCGGCGAAGGGGGCGGCCACACCGGGGCGGTCCCGACGTCGCTGCTGCTCCCCCAGGTCGTCGACACCGTCGACATCCCCGTCATCGCCGCCGGCGGCTTCTTCGACGGGCGGGGCCTCGTCGCGGCCTTGGCGTACGGCGCCGCGGGCATCGCCATGGGAACCCGCTTCCTGTTGACGACCGACAGCCCGGTCGGCGACGCGGTCAAGGAGCTCTACCTCTCCAAGACCGTGACCGACACCCTCGTCACCACCCAGGTCGACGGGGTCCCGCACCGCGTGCTCCGCACCGACTTCACGGAACGAATCGACCGCAGCCGTCGGCTCTCGAGCCTGCCCCGCGCCGTGCGCAACGCGTGGCGCTTCCGGCGTCTCTCCGGGACCCGCTGGCGCGACCTCCTCCGCGAAGGCCGGGGGATGCGCCGAACCCAAGAGCTCTCGTGGAGTCAGGTCGTCATGGCCGCCAACACCCCGATGCTGCTCAAGACGGCGATGGTCGACGGCCGCCCCGACCTCGGGGTGATGTCCAGCGGCCAGGTCGTCGGCGTCATCGACGACCTCCCGAGCGTCGCCGAGCTCATCGACCGCATCGTCCACGACGCCGACGCCGTCCTGAAGCGGCTGGGCGCATGACCACGGTGCTGTCGTCCGACGTGCTCGTCGAACCCGGCTTCGGTCCCGTCGCCGACGCGTTCCGCGCCAACTTCGACGACCACGACGATGTCGGCGCCGCCTGCTGCGTGTACCTCGACGGTCGCCCCGTCGTCGACGTGTGGGGTGGCCTCGCCGACCGGGCCTCGGCGCGCCCGTGGGCCCGCGACACCATCGTCATCGTGTTCTCGTGCACCAAAGGCGTCACCGCCATCGCGGCCAATCAGCTCATCGCCGCCGGGCTCCTCGACCCCGACGCGCCGATCGCCGACTACTGGCCCGAGTTCGCCGCCAACGGCAAAGCCGCCATCACCGTCGGGATGGCGCTCTCCCACCGGGCCGGGCTCGCCGCCATCGACGGTGACCTCACCCTCGCCGACATCGCGGCGTGGGACCCCGTCGTTGCCGCCATCGCGGCCCAGGCACCGAACTGGGAGCCCGGCACCGCCCACGGCTACCACTCGCGCTCGTTCGGCTGGATCAACGGCGA
>DAIMHT010000283.1:0-2766 GCA_036723155.1 Actinomycetota bacterium | reverse complement strand
ATGTACGTGCTCCTCGCCTTCGCGGTGTTCATCGCGTTGATCGGAATCGTCAACACCTTGGCCCTGTCCATCTACGAACGGACCCGAGAGATCGGGTTGCTCCGCGCCGTCGGCATGACCCGAGTGCAGCTCCGAAGGATGATTCGCGGGGAGGCCGTCATCGTCGCGGTCTTCGGGTCACTGCTCGGTCTGGTCATCGGCGTCGGCTTCGGGGCCGCGATCGTGCAGGCGCTCAAGAACCAAGGGATCGGACTCTCGATCCCCGTGGGGCAGCTGGTCCTGTTCGTGATCCTCGCCGGCCTGGCCGGACTCCTGGCGGGCTGGCTCCCCGCCCGACGCGCCGCGCACCTCGACGTGCTCGGCGCCATCAACGCCGAATGACCCCGTGAGCGCGCTCGACGGGAAGGTGGCCCTCATCACCGGCGGGGCCCGGGGCGTCGGCGAGGCCACCGCCCGACGCTTCGTCACCGAGGGAGCCCGAGTCATCCTCGGCGACGTCCTCGACGCGGCCGGGCGCGACGTCGCGGCGGCACTCGGTGACGCCGCCCGCTACGCGCACCTCGACGTGACCGCCGAGGAATCGTGGGGCGAGACCGTCGACGGGATCCGGGACACCGAGGGACGCCTCGACGTGCTCGTCAACAACGCCGGCATCCTCCGGGTCGGGTCACTGGCCGACACCAGCACCGACACGTTCCTCGAGGTCATGCACGTGAACCAGCTGGGCCCGTTCCTCGGCATGCGGACCGCGGCGCCGCTGCTCATCGAGTCGAGTCCCGCCGCGATCGTCAACGTCTCGTCCACCCAAGGCCTCGAGGGGTACCCGGGCCTGGTCGCGTACGTGGCGAGCAAGTTCGCGGTGCGGGGGATGACCAAGGCCGTCGCCCTCGAGCTCGCCGAGTACGGGGTGCGCGTCAACTCGGTGCACCCGACCGGGATCACGACCCCGATGCTCGCCGTGGCCGCGGAGCTGCGCGCCGGAGACGAGACGCCGCGCCCGGCTGGAGCTGGTGTTCCGCTCGGCCGGATGTGTCGCCCCGAGGAGGTCGCCAGCCTCATCTGCTTCCTCGCCTCCGACGAGTCATCGATGAGCACCGGCGCCGAGTTCCTCATCGACGGTGGCGCGACCGCGGGGCCGATGTGATCGGCGGTCCCGCGTCGCCGGGCCCCCGCGGGTCTCCATAGGATCGGCGAGTGGCCCCCGGCTCCCTTCGTGACGAGGCCCGAACGGCGTTCGAATCGCTCCTCCGGCCGCGACGGGCCAACACCCGGGTCACGGTGCTGGGCGCCGGCGCCGATGATCTCGCCCCGGGCATCGCGTTCCTCGCTGCGCTCGCCGGGGACGGCTGGGCCGTCCCCACCTGGCCCCGCGCGTACGGCGGGCGCGACGCCACCCCCGACGAGGCGGCCGTCATCGCCGAGGAGCTGGCCCGCTTCGAGACCCCCGACCTCTACCCGTTCCTGGTCGGCTTGCACGTCGTGGGGCCCACGCTCCTCGCGGCCGCGACCGACGAGCAACGACGACGGTGGCTGCCCCCGATCGCGGCCGGTGCCGAGATCTGGTGCCAGCTGTTCTCAGAACCCGGTGCCGGATCGGACCTCGCCAACGTCGCCGCCCGCGCCGAACGGGACGGCGACCAGTGGCGCGTCACCGGCCAGAAGGTCTGGAGCAGCCGCGCCGCGTACGCCCACCGGGGATTCCTCCTCGCCCGCACGGACCCGACCGTCCCGAAGCACACCGGGATCACCGCGTTCGGCCTGGCGATGGCCGCCCCCGGCGTCGAGGTCCGACCACTCCGACAGATGAACGGCGACGCTCACTTCAGCGAGGTGTTCCTCGACGACCTCGTCGTCGACGACGCCGACCGCATCGGACCGGTCGGCGGCGGCTGGGGGGTGGCCCGCACCGCGCTGGCGAACGAACGCGGTGCGGTCGGCGCCGTGAGCGCCGGGACGGGCGTGTCGACCGGTCGGTTGGAGGCCCTGGCCCGAGCTCGCGGCACGTCCGAGGACCCGCGATGGCGCGACCGCCTCGCCGCCGCGCACGCCTCCAGCGAGGCGGCCCGGTTCACCCGGGACCGAGCCCGGGCGCGGGCCGAAGCCGGTCAGACGCCGGGACCCGAAGGCTCGGGCGCGAAGCTGCGGGGCAGCGCCACGTTCAAAGGCACCGTCGATCTCGCGGTCGGGATCCTCGGTCCCAGCGGCGTCGCCGGCTCCGACGCCGACGCACTCGAGTGGCGCACCCTCTTCCTGACCGCCCCGTCGATCTCGATCCGTGGCGGCACCGACGAGATCCAGCGCAACATCATCGGCGAGCACGTCCTCGGCCTCCCGCCCGAGCCGCGCGTCGACACCGACCGGCCGTGGAACGAGGTGCCCCGGTGAGCGCGGCGGCGAAGCGTCCGGTCCTGCTCGAGGTCGTCGACGGCGTCGCCCGCCTGACCCTGAACCGGCCTGACGCGTCGAACGCCATCAGTCTCGAGCTCGCCGAGGCGTTGGCGGACGCCACGAACGAGCTCGCGGTGGCCGACGATGTGCGAGCCGTGCTGCTGCGCGGGGCCGGCCCTCGATTCTGCGCCGGTGGCGACGTGAAGGCCTTCGCCCAGTCCGGTGACGCACTCGGGGAGCATCTGGGCGCCGTCCTCGACGCGCTGCACCGGGCGGTGAGCGACCTCGCGGAGCTCGACGCCCCCGTCGTCGCCGCGGTGCAAGGCAGCGCCGCGGGCGCGGGCCTGTCGCTCGTGTTGGGCGCGGACCTGGTCGTGG
>DAIMHT010000282.1:0-2769 GCA_036723155.1 Actinomycetota bacterium | reverse complement strand
GCTCCGTCGAGCCCTCGAGAGGTGGACTCCATGCTCGACTCGGTGATCGCCGCGCTCACCCGCGACCTCGACGTTGTGCTCTTCGACGTCGGCGGGACCCTCATCGACGAGGCCCCGCCGGGCACGCCGGTGAGCGACCTGCACGCCCACGCCCACCCCGGCGCCGTTGAGACCCTCGCCGCGCTCGCCCCCACGATGCGGCTGGGCGCGGTCACCAACACCGCGGTGATGCGGGAGCCCGAGGTTCGCCAACTGCTCGAAGCCGCCGGCCTTGACCACCTCGACATCATCGTCACGTCGGTCGATGTCGGCGCGGCGAAGCCCGATCCCGCCCCGCTTCGGGTCGCGCTCGACCGGCTCGACGCCCGACCCGACCGGGCGCTCTACATCGGCGATCTCGACACCGACCGGGCCGCGGCGCGCGCTGTCGGCACCGCCTTCGCCGCCACGGACCGGGGGGTCGCCGACGCCCTCGAACGTGCCGCGGCGTCGACGAGGGGCGCGTTCGCTCGCGCGGCCGGCCGTGTGCAGGCTCTCGACGCGACCGCGGTGGCCGCGGCGCGGGCTCGCCACGACCAGCTCACCAAGCCCCCCGGTTCGCTCGGCCGCCTCGAGGACCTGGGCGCGCAGCTCGCCGGGATCACCGGCGTCTGCCCGCCGCCGGTCCCGGCGCGCCCTGCCGTCGCGGTCTTCGCGGCCGACCACGGCGTCGTCGCCTCCGGGGTCACACCGTGGCCCCAGGAGGTCACGGCTCAGATGCTCGCAAACTTCGTGGCCGGCGGCGCCGCTATCAACGTGATCGCACGCCAGGTCGGGGCAGAGGTCCAGGTCGTCGACGTCGGTGTCGCCGCGGACGTCACCGCCCTCGAACCCGTGGAGCACCGGAAGGTGCGGGCGGGGACCGCCAACCTCGCCGAGGGGCCCGCGATGACCGTCGCCGAGGCCCGGGCCGCCCTCGACGCCGGCGTCGAGGTCGCGGAAGGCCTCCTGGCGCGCGGTCATGACGTGCTCGCCACCGGCGACATGGGCATCGGGAACACGACCGCGTCGGCGGCGCTGATCGCCAGCCTCACCGGACGCGACGCGGCCACCGTCACCGGCCGGGGCACCGGGATCGACGACGCCATGCTGGCCCACAAGACCGACATCGTCGGCGCCGCCACCGCCCGCGCCGCGCGCTACCTCGACCCGGTCTCGGTGCTCTCCGAGCTCGGCGGGCTCGAGATCGCGGCGTTGGCCGGCTTCATCGTCGGCGGCGCGGCCGGGAACGTCCCGGTGGTGATCGACGGGGTCATCGCCCTCGCCGCGCTCCTCGTCGCCGACGCGCTCGTTCCCGGCGTCGTCGACCGCTGCGTCGCCGGGCACCGATCCACCGAGCCCGGCGCGTCCGCGGCGCTGGAGCACCTCGCCCTCGTGCCGATCCTCGACCTCGGGCTGCGGCTCGGAGAGGGAACCGGCGCCTGCCTCGCGATTCCCTTCGTCCAGGCCGCGGCGCGCGTCCTCAACGAGATGGCCACCTTCGCCGAGGCGGCCGTCAGCGACGACCCGATCAGTCCCGACTGAGCGTCCCCACCCCGCACGGCGGCGCACTACGGTGCGGCGGTGGCGACGCGCACCCAGCCGTTCGGCACCGGGAAGCGCGAGAGCCACGACGCCAGCGACTTCTACGCCCGGTTCGGCACTCCCGAGCTGTCCGACGACGAGACGCTCGAAGCCTGCCCCGTCACCGACCAGCTGTTCTGCGGCGACGCCCGCGACATGGCCGCCGTGCCCGACCGCAGCATCGCGCTGGTCGTCACCTCGCCCCCGTACTACGCGGGGAAGGAGTACGAGCAGGCCCTCGGCGAGGGCCACATCCCGGCCTCGTACGTCGAGTTCCTCACCACGCTGCGCGACGTCTTCGCCGAGTGTCGACGCGTCCTCGAGCCCGGCGGCCGCCTCGCCGTTAACGTCGCCAACCTCGGGCGCAAGCCGTACCGGTCGCTGTCCGCGGACGTGATCCGCATCCTCCAAGACGACCTCGGGCTCCTCCTGCGGGGCGAGGTCGTCTGGCGCAAGGCGAAGGGAGCCACGGGCTCGATCGCTGTCGGCTCCTACCTCTCGGCCGCGAACCCGGTGCTGCGCGACATCACCGAGCGGGTCGTGATCGCCAGCAAGGGCCGCTTCGACCGGGCCGTGCCCCGCAAGGAGCGCGAACGGCGGGGGCTGCCGTTCGAGAACACCATCACGAAGGACGAGTTCTTCGAATCGACCCTCGACGTCTGGGAGATCCGGCCCGAGCACGCCCGCCGGATCGGGCATCCCGCCCCGTTCCCGGTCGAGCTGCCCGAGCGGCTCATCCATCTCTACACGTACCGCGACGATGTCGTCCTGGACCCCTTCATGGGCTCCGGGTCGACCGCGGTGGCCGCGGTGAGCACCGGGCGTCACTACGTCGGGTACGACACCGACGCGGGCTACGTCGCCCTCGCCGAGGAGCGCGTCGCGGGCGCCCGCGACGCGCTCGACTCGTCAGGCGACTAGCGACCCCAGCCCGAACAGGCGCGCCGCGAGGTCCACGTCGGCGGCGTCACCGTCGAGCTGCAGGCCGACACCGGCCGGAGCCGACGCGGTCAGCTCGCCCCGCCTCGCCGCGAGCAGCGTCATCACCGACCCCCGCAGCGTGACCGCGGCGTCGTCGTCCAGCCCCTCGACCACGGTGATCCGGGCCAGCGGTCGGACCCCCGCCATCGGGGCCGCGACCCGTGCGGTCCAGGACCCTTCGTCGAG
>DAIMHT010000281.1:0-2836 GCA_036723155.1 Actinomycetota bacterium | reverse complement strand
GGTGATGCCCTGGAACTTCCCGCTCTGGCAGGCGATGCGGTTCGCGGCGCCGGCGCTGATGGCCGGCAACGTCGGGCTCCTCAAGCACGCCTCCAACGTCCCCCAGACCGCCCTGTTCATGCAGGACCTCTTCTCGGAGGCCGGGTTCCCCGACGGGGTGTTCCAGACCCTGCTCATCCGCTCCGATCAGGTCGAACGGGTGCTCCGCGACGACCGGGTCGTCGCCGCGACCCTCACCGGCAGCGCCCCCGCGGGACGCGCGGTGGCCGCCACCGCCGGCGACGCGATCAAGCCCACCGTCCTCGAGCTCGGCGGAAGCGACGCGTTCATCGTCATGCCGTCCGCCGACCTCGACCGCGCGGCCCAGGTCGCCACGACGTCACGCACCCAGAACAACGGGCAAAGCTGCATCTCCGCCAAACGGTTCATCGCCCACGACACCATCGCCGACGACTTCGAGCAGCGCTTCGTCGAGAAGATGGCCGCGCTGCGCATCGGGAACCCGATGGACGACGCCACCGACGTCGGTCCGCTCGCCACCGAGCAGGGCCGCGTCGACGTCGAAGACCTCGTCCGCGACGCCGTCGAGCGCGGCGCCACGGTCCGCTGCGGCGGTGATCGCCCCGCCGGGCCGGGCTGGTACTACCCACCGACGGTGATCACCGACATCACCGACCAGATGCGCATGTACCACGAAGAGGTCTTCGGGCCCGTGGCGCAGCTCTACCGGGTTCCCAGCATCGACGCGGCCATCGACCTGGCGAACGCCACCGAGTTCGGGTTGGGCTCGAACGCCTGGACCACGGACCCCGCCGAGCAAGACCGCTTCGTCCGCGACCTCGACGCCGGCGGCGTGTTCGTGAACGGGATGACCACCTCTTACCCCGAGCTGCCCTTCGGGGGCGTGAAGACCTCGGGGTACGGGCGTGAGCTCTCGGCCCACGGCATCCGCGCGTTCTGCAACCTCAAGACGGTCTGGGTCGGCGGCGGACAACCCGAGCCGTCGAAGACCGCGACCGAGTAGCCGACCCGCCATCGGCGACCCCCCGACCGGCGGCTACTTGGCGCCGGGCCGGGTGTGATGCGCGAAGAACGCCAGGATGAGGTCGGTGGCGTTTATCTCGTGCGTGGTGGCCCCGAGGTAGGCGAGGTCGATGCTGCCGGGCCAGGTGTGGCCACCCCCGATGATGGTGTACAGCTCCACGTTCGTCCCCGCGGTGCAGCCCGGGTAGCTCGTCCGCTGCACATGCGGGGTGACCTTGCGGATCGTGGGCGTCGACCCGCACCCGGCCCGCTTCGCCCACGTCGCGACGCTCTTCGGCACCGCGACCACCGGGATCTGGGCGAACGAGCTGCGAGCCCCCCGGTAGGCGACGACCGGGTCGGCGCTGCCATGGAAGGCGAGCACCGACATCGGGGCTCCCTTCTGGCACCCCGCGACCAGGTTCACGCCGGCCACGGGCGCGATCGCCGCCAGCCGGTTCGGGATGCGACAGCCGAGCAGCGCCGACATCCCGGCCCCGTTCGAGATCCCCGTCGAGTACACCCGCGTCGGGTCGATGCACCGGGTCTGCTCCAGATGATCGATGAGCGCGTTCGTGAACGCGACGTCGTCCGGGGCCGGCAGCTTCGGCAGGATGTTCCAGAACGCCGGTGTCCCCGTGCCTTGCGGTGTCGCGACGGCGTACCCCCGAGGCGGACCCTTCGCCTCCAGCTGGCTGTAGATCGCCTGCTGGCCGGCGTCGGAGCTGAACCCCTGGAAGTTCAAGATGAGCGGCAGGGCGCGCTGACCCGAATCTGCGGGGACCGCGAGCCGGTACCGCCGCGCGGCGCCGCCCGACGTGATCGCCTCGTCGGTCGTGCCCGCGGTGACGGCGGAACCACAACCGGCGCTGTGCGGTCCCGGTGAGCGGGTCGCTCGCGCCCCGGCGACGGTCGGAGCGACCGCCAGGATCAGCGCGGCGACGCCGACCCCCGCGGAGACGGTCCGGAGCTGGGTCGCGACGCGGATCTCGGGCCCCCTCGGCGAGCGCTGACAGACGTCGACGAATCCCGGATCGGGACGCGACGCGACGAAGGTAACCCACGACGTTCCGCGGTCCCGGTCACGCGCGAGGCGCGCCCATCACGGGCGAGCCAGCAGCGCCACCGACGTCACGCTGAGGGGTGGTCGACGTGGGTCGGCGGCGCTGCCAGCGTCGCGTCCTAGTAGCCGTAGCCTCCGGAGCCCGAGCCGGAGCCGGTGCTGGCGGGCGTGTTGGCGGGAACCGCGGCGGTGATCGTCTGACCCGTCGGGGACACGACATGCCAGATGTTGCCGGCGAAGCCCTGACCCTTGAGGTCCCCGGGCGCGGTGTCCATCGCGAACGTGTACAGCGGATGCCCGCCGTACACGACCTGCGTCCCGCCGGCGAGGACCGACAGCATGCTGGCCGTCACGCCGGTGCCACCGGTCGGCTGGCCCGTCATCATGAGCGGCGGCCACAGGCCCGCACAGCCGTTGGCGACGGTGCACGCCGACATGGTCGGCGTGTCGTGGTCGAGCGCGTACAACGTTCGGCCGTTCGCGTCGACGAGGATCTTTCCGAGCTTCGAGTTCGCCACGTCGACGGTCCCGGACGTCGCGGTCGCCGAGGAGCTCGCGGGCTTGGATTTCTTGGCGGGCGAGCTGACCGTCGATCCCCCGCCGCCACAGGCCGCGAGCACCCCTCCGAGGCCGAGCACGAGCACGGCCGTCGTCCCTTTCTTCACGATGTCCTCCTGGTGGGTTCGATGTCCCCAGCAGTACGGACGACGGGGCCGAAAGGCTTGCGCGACCAGATCCCCGGGCGTACGG
>DAIMHT010000280.1:0-2862 GCA_036723155.1 Actinomycetota bacterium | reverse complement strand
GTGCTGGCGTACCTGGTCGCGATCGCCGCGATGGCCACCGCCGCGATCGGGGGGGCGAACGCGTGGGGGGTCGCGGGAGCGATGCTGTTCCTCGCCTCGGATTCGCTGATCGCCGAGACCCGGTTCGTCGCCGTGCATCGGGGATTCCCGGTTGCGATCATGGTCACGTACCACCTGGCCCTCGTGGGGCTCGTGGTCTCGTTGATCTGAGCGCAGGGTCGGGCGCACCGGGGGCGATGCCCGCGTCGGCTCCTCGCCCAGACGCGCCGCGATCGGACGCGCGCGAGCGCAGGCCCGAGCGGAGCCGGGCGGCCGTCGAGGACCGGTCGGGCCGCGGGTCCTACAGCAGCAGGGGAGCCGGCGCCCGTTGGTGCTGGCGAGCCAACGCCCGGCGCTGTTCGGCCACCTGGTCGACGGTGACCAGGGCAATGCGGTGCTCATCGGCGAAGGCGGAGAGGTCCGGTACGCGGGCCGGGTCGCCGTCGTGGGCCAGCACCTCGCAGATCACCGCGATCGGAGGAAGCCCCGCGAGGCGCGCCAGGTCCACCGCGGCCTCGGTGTGGCCCCGCCGTTCCAAGGTGCCACCGGGTCGGGCGCGGAGGGGGAACACGTGGCCCGGTCGTTTGAACTCGGACGGTGACGCGTCGGGGTTGACGGCGCGCCGGATGGTCAGCGCGCGGTCCCCGGCGCCGATGCCGCTGCCCGCCTCGACGTGGTCGATGGACACGGTGAAGGCGGTGTCGCAGCCCGCGTGCTCGGGCGGGACCATGGGGGCGAGGCCGAGCTCGTCGAGGCGCTCGGGCGCGCACGGCATGCAGACGAGTCCTCGAGCCCAGCGGAGCATGAAGTTGACGGCCTCCGCGGTGACCCAGCTCGCAGCCATCGTGAGGTCGCCCTCGTTCTCACGGTCTTCGTCGTCGATGACGAGGACCATCTCGCCCCGACGGATCCGCCGAAGTGCCTCTTCGATCGATGTCAGCTGCATTCGTTCCTCACACTCGTTGCGTTCGGTTGGCTCGTTCGGTTGATGGGTCGCCCGCGTGCGCGGGCAGGGTGACCACCATGCGGCACCCGCAGGGGTCGCGATGTTCAGGATGGATCTCGCCGCCGTGGAGGTCGACGATCCAGCGCGCGATGGCGAGGCCGAGTCCGGCGCCGCCTTCTCGCGATGAGCGTGCCGCGTCGGCCCGGTAGAAGCGCTCGAAGACCCGCGTCCGTTCGGAGTCGGGGATGCCCGGCCCTTCGTCGAGGACCTCGATGGTCACGCCCTGCGGGTTGCGTCGGGCGCGCACCTCGACGGTTCCACCGCGGGGTGTGAACCGGACCGCGTTCTCGAGCAGGTTGGCGACGACCTGATGGACCCGTTCCGGGTCGCCGTCGGCCGTGAGGTCGGCGGGATCGACCCGGACCGCGACGTCGACGGCGGACTGCTGCAGGCGTTGC
The DNA here is from genome assembly GCA_036723155.1 of Actinomycetota bacterium. Classification (GTDB taxonomy): domain Bacteria; phylum Actinomycetota; class Acidimicrobiia; order IMCC26256; family PALSA-555; genus PALSA-555. Next base: position 1,419 of record DAIMHT010000280.1, on the reverse strand, counting down.
TCGCGCACCGCGTGCTCGATGAGCGGCTCGACGGGGAACGGGGACCGCTCGAGCGGCACGACCCCGGCCTCGAGACGAGAGAGGTCGAGGAGCTGCTGCACGAGCCGTCCGAGGCGCTCGACCTGGACCAGCATCGTCTCGAAGGTTGCTCGATCTGGTTGTTCGACGCCGTCGACGAGGTTCTCGAGCTTCGCCTGGAGCGCGGTGATCGGTGTCCGCAGCTCGTGCGAGACATTGGCGACGAGGTCGCGGCGCACCCGGTCCGTCTCGGCGAGCTCGGAGGCCATCTCGTTGAACGCCCGAGCGAGGGCACCGACCTCGTCGTGCGACGTCGCGGTGACGCGGCGGCTGTAGTCGCCGGTGGCCATCGCCTCGGCGGCTTCGGCCATCTCGCGCAGCGGTGACGTCATGCCCCGGGCCAAGAACCAGACGATCACGACCGCGACCAGCCCGGCGAGGATCCCGCTCCCGGAGGGCCAGACGCCGGCCTTGAGGGCGAGCCAGAACACGAAGATCGTGCCCGCGACCGCGGCCGCGATGACGAAGCTGAGCTTCAGCTTGATCGACGGGAACGAGTCGAGGGGACGGCGGACGTCGAGTTCTTTGACGTCGATCGGGATGCGGTGCCGGGTCACGCCGGTTCCGTTCCGGCTCCGTAGCCGACGCCGTGAACGGTGCGGACGGCCTCGGGGCCGAGCTTGTGCCGCAGCGCGCGAACGTGCGAGTCGACGGTCCGGGCCCCGCACCCGTCCCGGTAGCCCCACACGTCCCCGAGGAGCTGCTGGCGGGAGAAGACCCGGCTCGGGTGCTTCAACAGGTACGCGAGGAGCTCGAACTCGGTGGGGGTGAGGTGCACGTCCTCGCCCGCCCGGCGGACGTGGCGCCCGTCGACATCGACCTCGATCGGCCCGAGTCGCAACGGAGCTGCCGCGGCCCGGTCGGGTGCCCGATCCACCCGGCGCAGCAAGGCGTGGACCCGCGCCGTCAGCTCCCGGGCGCTGAACGGTTTCGGGAGATAGTCGTCGGCGCCCACGGCGAGCCCCACGACCAGGTCGGTCTCGGAGTCCCGTGCCGTGAGCATCAACACCGGCACGGCTCGATCGCGCTGGATGCGTCGGCACACCTCGAGTCCGTCGAGCCCCGGGAGCATGAGGTCCAACACGACGAGGTCGGGGCGGAGCCGCTCACACGCTTCGACCGCGGCGAGCCCGTCGCTGGCGATCTCGACGGCGAAACCCTCGCTGCGCAGGCGGGCCGCGACGGCTTCGGCGATCGGCGTCTCGTCTTCGACGACGAGCACCGTGCGGGTGGCACTGGGAGCGCGGCTCGGTGTCAAGACCTCGGCCATTGCCGTCCATGCTAGGGAGCGCCTGTCGAGGAGTCCTGTCCGAGATGTGGGGATTCGGTGAAGATTGGCTT
>DAIMHT010000279.1:0-2872 GCA_036723155.1 Actinomycetota bacterium | reverse complement strand
ATCGATGGCGGGAGGACCCCGAACTTGGCCCGCACCGCGGCCTCGTCGATGAACTTGGCGTTTCGACGATCGAGCTGGATGACGTCCGGGTCGTGGACGCACTGGCCGAGGTCCTTGTCGGGCGTGCAGATCACCGCCTGCTCGACCCGCGGATCCGCGACGGCCACCGCGGCGCCGGACGCCAGCGCGTCGTCGGCCTCGAGCTCGATCTCGGCCCACACCGCGACACCCAGGGCGCGCAACGCGTCCTCCACGATGGGGAACTGCGTCATGAGCGTCGGCTCGACACCGGCGCCGGTCTTGTAGCCGGCCCAGAGGTCATTGCGAAACGATTCGACGATGTGATCGGTCGCCACCCCGACGTGGGTCGCGCCGTCCTCGAGCAGCTGCAGGACCGAGCCGACCACCCCTCGGGTGGCGCCGACGTCGACGCGGTCGGGGTCAAGGTGCTCCGGCACCGCGAAGTAGTGGCGGAACAGCTCATAGGTCCCGTCGACGAGATGCACCTGCATGTGAAACGACCTTCACCGGACCCGGAGTCGGGCAAGCGCCCACGGGACGCCGAGCCTGGCACAGGCGACCGGGACCGCGTCGGACGCGCGATCGAGCCGATACGGTGCGATCCATGCGGTTCGGTCTGCACGTCCCGCAGCTCGGGGCCCTCGGCGAACCGTCCGCACTGGTCGACCTGGCCGCTCGAGCCGAGACGGCGGGATGGGACGGCTTCTTCGTCTGGGACCATCTCATGCACGCGGGCGACCTCCCCGCGTGCGACCCCTGGGTGACGCTGGGCGCGATCGCGGTGAGCACCGAACGGCTCCGGCTCGGCCCTCTGGTGACGCCGCTCCCCCGCCGTCGGCCCTGGAAGGTGGCCCGCGAGGCCGCCACGCTCGATCGTCTGGCCGGTGGTCGCACCGTGCTCGGGGTTGGGATCGGGACCGACCACTACCGAGAGTTCACGGCGTTCGCGGAGCCCGCCGCCAACGACACGACACGGGCCGAGCTGCTCGACCAGGGACTCGACATCGTCACCGCGCTCTGGAGCGGCCAGCGGGTGACGTACAACGGTTCGCACCTCACGGTGACCGACGTGTTGCAGATCCCAACACCGGTCCAGCAGCCCCGCATCCCGATCTGGTGCGCGGCCGTGTGGCCCCACCGGACCCCGCTGCGACGCGCGGCCCGTTGGGACGGTGTCGTCCCGGTCGGGCGAGTCGAGGTCGCGGACATCGCCGACCTGCGACGAGCCATCGACCGGCACCGAACCGTTGACACCCCGTTCGACGTGGCGCTCCCGACGTCGGCCGCGACCTCAGCGGCGATCGCGGAGTACGAGGCCGCCGGTGTCACCTGGTGGCTGGTCTCGCTCGATTCCCATGCCGACCTTCCCGCCCTCCAGGCTCGGGTCGACCGCGGGCCGCCTCGACCCTGACCGGCGGGCCTGGTCGCGGGTCGCCGCCAATCTTTCGGCCCGTCTGATCCGTAGTACTCGGGACCAGGACGCCGGCCGAGGAGCACACCATGCGCAAGGTCATCATGGGCGGACTCGCGATCATCGCGGCCCTTGTTCCGTTGGCGCTCGTCGCCCCGAACGCGTCGGGGAACGTCGCCGTCAAGTCGAAGCCCCCCGTGAAGCTCTCGGGCAAGGTCAACAACCAGGGCACCGCCACCGCGACCGGCGGCACGATCACGATCAATCAGCGCGACTTCGGGTTCAGCCCCACGTACGTGCAGATCCCCGCCGGGACGACCAGCCTGACCGTGACCGTCAAGAACGGGGGCCAGAGCATGCATACCTTCACGGTCCCGAGCCAGAAGATCGACAAGGTGCTCAACCCCGGCGACACGGTCACCGTGACCGTGAACGTCCCGGGTCCGGGCGCGATCGCGTTCTACTGCCGCTTCCACAAGTCGCTGGGCATGCAAGGGGCGTTCTTCGACAAGAACGGGGCCAAGCTCATCGGTGCGACCGGCCCCGGGTCATCGGGTTCGGGTGGTTCGAAGAGCTCCGGCGGCTCCAGCTCGAGTCGCTCCGGCTACTGATCCTCGGGCGTCAGCTCGCCAGCGTTGATCGGTTGGCTCACGGTGTTGCCGGGCGGCGCGAGCGGACACGCCCACGCGGGGTCGTACGCGCACGACGGGTTGTAGGCGAAGTTCAGGTCGACGAGGAGCGTGGCGGTCCCGTCGGCGTGGAGCTCGCCGCCCAGGTCGGCGCCTTTGACGGTGTCGAGCAGATAGCGGCCCCCGCCGTACGTCTCGGGGTTCGGGTCCTTGACCGGAAGGAAGAGCCCACCGCCGTACCCAAGGAGCCACCACACGTCGAGGTTCCCGACCGCCGGGACCTCGATGTGGCCGAGGCGTCGGAACGTCACGAGCCCGTCGGTGCCGGTGGCGACCTCGAGGTCCGCGCCGGGGCCGGTGGTGTCGACATCGAGGGTGAATCGCAGGCTGGGGTCGTAGGCGGCGTAGCGCAGCCCCGCGAACGACGCACGGTCGGCGCTGAGCAACGGCGAGGCGGGATGGTCGAGGAAGAGGCGATCACGCCCGCGGCGCCAGATGGTGTGCGCGGTGGCCGGGTCGTCGGTCGCGCGCACCTCGGCGTAGAGCGCAGCGACGCGGCGCCGCCAGTCGAGCACCGCGAGCGACACGGCCGCACTGTACGCGCCCCGGTCGGACCCCGATGGTGGGACCGGAGTCAGCTGCCGCCCGAGGCTGCGGGTGCGATCTCACCCCGGCCCGCCCGTTGCAGATCCGCGGGGAGGCGGGTGTGGGTCTTGCGGCTGAGGACTTCCAGCTGGGTCCGCCACTCGATGATCGCGGCGCGTTGCGCGGCTTGGGTGTTGGGGAGGGTGGAGAAGTCTCCCCCGGGGAG
>DAIMHT010000278.1:0-2873 GCA_036723155.1 Actinomycetota bacterium | reverse complement strand
CGCTCCCCGCGGTCGCGCACCGCGCCGTGGTGCCAGCCGTCGGCGACGCTCACCATCCCGCCTTCGAGCTCGAAGACCCGGCCCGTCACGTCGCGGGACTCGGGGCTCGCCAGCCAGGCGACGAGCGGCGAGACGTTCGCGGGGTCCATGGCGTCGAACCCCGATTCGGGTTGCGTCATCGTGTCCGCGAAGACCGCCTCGGTCATGCGGGTCCGCGCCGAGGGGGCGAGCGCGTTGGCGGTGACGCCGTACCGTCCGAGCTCGGCCGCTTCGACGAGGGTCAGCGCGGCGATGCCGGCCTTGGCCGCGCTGTAGGCGCCTTGGCCGACGCTGCCGAGCAGGCCGGCGCCGCTGCTGGTGTTGATGATCCGCCCGTCGACCTCCTCGCCTCGCTTGGCGCGGTCGCGCCAGTGGCCGCTGGCGTGGCGCGTGGCCGCGAAGTGACCTTTGAGGTGGACCCGGATCACCGCGTCCCATTCGTCTTCGCTGGTGCTCACGATCATGCGGTCCCGGACGAACCCGGCGTTGTTCACCAGCACGTCGAGCCGCCCGTAGGTCACGATCGCCGTGTCGACGAGGCGGGCGGCGCCGTCCCAGTCGGCGATGTCGTCACCGTTGGCGATCGCGGTGCCGCCCGAAGCCTCGATCTCGTCGACGACGGTCTGCGCGGTGCTGGTGTCGCGTCCGGTCCCGTCACGGTCGACCCCGAGGTCGTTGACGACGACGTGAGCGCCCTGGCGGGCGAGCTCGAGGGCGTGCGCGCGGCCGAGTCCCCGCCCCGCGCCGGTGACGATGGCGATTCGCCCCTCGCAGATTCCCATGCGGCGGGTACGGTAACCGCGTGCGGTTGGGGATCACGATGTTCGCGACGGACCAGACCATGTCGGTCCCGGACCTGGCGCGCGAGGCCGAAGCCCGGGGCCTGCACTCCCTGTACATCCCGGAGCACACGCACATCCCGACGAGTCGCGAGACTCCCCCGCCGACCGGCGACGCCGAGCTCGCCGACGAGTACAAGCGGACCGTGGACCCGTTCACCGCGCTCAGCGCCGCGGCGGCGGTCACCGAACGGATCCGTCTCGGCACCGGCATCTGTCTGGTCGCCCAGCGCGAGCCGCTGGTGACGGCCAAGGCCGTCGCGACGTTGGATCAGCTGTCGGGGGGACGCTTCGAGTTCGGGGTCGGGTTCGGCTGGAACCGCGACGAGATGCGGGACCACGGCGTCGCACCGTCGACGCGTCGGGCTGAGGCCCGGGAGCATGTGCTGGCGATGCGGGCGTTGTGGCGGGACGAGGTGGCGTCGTTCGAGGGTGAGTACGTGCACTTCGCCCCGAGCTGGTCCTGGCCCAAGCCGGTGCAGCCCGGAGGTCCACCGGTGCTGCTGGGCGGCGCCGCGGGGTCGAAGCTGTTCGCGCACATCGCCGAGTACGGCGACGGTTGGATCCCGATCGGCGGCGCCGGCGTCAAGGAGGCCCTCCCGGCGCTGCACGCCGCGTGCGAGACCGAGGGACGTGACCCGGCCACCTTGCGGGTGGTGCCGTTCGGGACCGTGCCCGCGAGCGGCAAGCTCGACTACTACGCCTCGTTGGGGATCGACGAGGTGGTGCTGCGGGTTCCAGGAGCCGGTCGCGACAAGGTGCTGAAGATCCTGGACGGGTACGCGGGGCTCGTCGACGCCGCGTGAACGGGCGGGTCAGGCGAGCCGTTCGATGATCGTCACGTTGGCTTGGCCGCCGCCTTCGCACATCGTCTGGAGTCCGTAGCGGCCGCCGGTGCGCTCGAGCTCGTTGAGCAACGTCGTCATGAGCCGGGTCCCGGTGGCGCCCAGCGGGTGGCCGAGCGCGATCGCGCCGCCGTTGACGTTGACCTTCTCGAGGTCGGCGCCGGTCTCGCGCTGCCAGGCGAGCACGACGCAGGCGAAGGCCTCGTTGATCTCGATCAGGTCCAGATCGTCGAGGGACATCCCGGTCTTGGCGAGCGCGTACGCGGTGGCCGGGATCGGCGCGGTGAGCATGTAGATCGGGTCCGCGCCGCGAACCGACAGGTGATGGATCCGGGCGCGGGGGGTGAGCCCGTGGTCGCGGACCGCTTGCTCGGACATGACGAGCATCGCGGTGGCAGCGTCGGAGATCTGCGAGGACACCGCCGCGGTCAGTCGGCCCCCGTCGACGAGGGTGGGGAGCTGGGCCATCTTCTCGAGGGACGTGCCCCGGCGGGGTCCCTCGTCGACCCGGACGTCACCGAGGGGGATGATCTCGCGGTCGAAGCGGCCCTCGTCTTGGGCGCGGATGGCGCGCTCGTGGCTCTCGAGCGCGTACTCCTCCATGTCCGTGCGGCTGATCCCCCACTTGTCGGCGATCAGCTCCGCGCCGCGGAACTGCGAGACCTCCTGGGTGCCGTACCGGGCGACCCACCCCTCGGAGCCCGAGAACGGGTCGTCGAACCCGAATGGCTCCGCCGCGGTCAGCGCCGCCGCGATCGGGATCATGGTCATGTTCTGGACACCGCCGGCGACGATCACGTCGTTGGTGCCGCTCATCACGGCCTGCGCCGCGAAGTGCACCGCCTGCTGGGAGGAGCCGCACTGCCGGTCGATCGTGGTCCCGGGGACCTCTTCGGGGTACCCGGCGGCAAGCCAGCAGGTCCGGGCGATGTCACCGGCTTGGGGGCCGAGCTGGTCGACGCAGCCGAAGAAGACGTCCTCGACGGCCGCGGGGTCGAGGCCGGTGCGGTCGACGAGGGCCCGGATGACGTGAGCTCCGAGGTCGGCGGGATGGACCGCGGCGAGACCGCCCCCTCGTTTCCCGACCGGGGTTCGCACGGCATCGACGATGTAGGCCTCGGGCATTCCCTCGCTCCTTGGTGCAGTGGTC
>DAIMHT010000277.1:0-2874 GCA_036723155.1 Actinomycetota bacterium | reverse complement strand
CCGCAGTCGGCGTGGGGGCCGCCGAGCTCGAAGTTGCCGGTCGGGTTGCAGAGGACATCGAAGTCGTCCTCGGCGAACTGGGTGGGCAGCAACGGTCGGATGACATGCTCGATCAGGTCCGGCTTCAGCATCGTCTCGATGTCAACGCCGGGTCCGGTCTGGGTGGAGATGAGGACGCACGACAGCCGCTTGGGCCGGCCGTTCTCGTACTCGATGGTGACCTGGGTCTTGCCGTCGGGGCGCAGGTAGGGCAGGACACCGGACTTGCGGACCTCGGCCAGTCGGTGCGCGAGCCGGTGCGCGAGCCAGATCGGCATGGGCATCAGGTCGTCGGTGTCGTCGCAGGCGTACCCGAACATCATCCCCTGGTCGCCGGCGCCGATCTCGTCGTAGAGGTCACCGTCGCCGGCGCGTTGCTCGGCGGCCTTGTCGACACCCATCGCGATGTCGGGTGACTGCTCGTCGATGCTGGTGATCACGCCGCAGGTGTTGCCGTCGAACCCGTACGACTCGCGGTCGTAGCCGATGCTGCGCACGGTGTCGCGCACGACTCGGGGGATGTCGATGTAGGCGTTGGTGCTGATCTCCCCGGCGACGACGACGAGACCGGTGGTGGCCAAGCTCTCGCACGCCACGCGGCTCTGGGGGTCTTCCTCGAAGATGGCGTCGAGGACCGAGTCGCTGATCTGGTCGCACATCTTGTCGGGGTGGCCCTCCGTCACGGATTCGGAGGTGAAGGTGAAGCGGTCGGTCACGGATTCCTCTCTTGGTTTCCCTGCTGGTGGAGATGCTGGAGGAGACGGTCGCGGACCCGGTCCAGGATCGTCGTCGCGAGCGTGGTCTTCGGGAGCAGCGGAAGCTCCTCGATCGAGCCGTCCGAGTTCACCAGGGTTGCCCGGTTCGTGTCGACCTCGAACCCGGCGTCGGGGGCGGAGACGTCGTTGCCCACCACGAGGTCGAGGTGCTTCGCCGCGAGCTTCTGGGCCGCGTGCTCCCGCACCCGGCCGGTCTCGGCCGCGAACCCGACGAGGACCTGGTGGCGTTTGCGGTCACCGAGGGTGGCGAGGATGTCGGGCGTCGGCTCGAGCAGCAGCTCGGGGACGCCGTCGTGCTTCTTGAGCTTCTCGGTCTCGGCGGCCTTGGGCCGGAAGTCGGCGACCGCGGCGGCCATGACGACGACATCGACGTCGTCGAAGCGGCCGAACACGGCGGCGGCCATCTCGTCGGCGGTCTCGACGGTGACCACCTCGACGCCGGGCGCGGTCGGCCGGTTGGTCGTGGTGACGAGCGTGACGTGGGCGCCCCGCTGGGCAGCGGTGTCGGCGAGGGCGTGCCCCATCTTCCCTGAGGAGCGGTTCCCGACGAACCGGACCGGGTCGATGGCCTCGCGGGTGCCACCGGCGGTCACGAGCATCGTCACCCCGGTCAGGTCGCGACCCTCGGCGAGGACCGCGGCGGCGGCGTCGACGATGGTGTCGGGGGCGGCGAGGCGGCCGGGGCCGTCGTCGCCACCGGCGAGGTGCCCGGCGTCGGGTCCGACCACATGGACACCGCGCTCGCGGAGGACCGCGATGTTGGCGCGCACCGCGGGGTGCTCCCACATCTCGGTGTGCATCGCCGGTGCGACGAGCACCGGGGCGCGGGTGGCGAGCAGCGTCGCGGTGAGCAGGTCGTCGGCGATGCCGGCGGCGTACTTGGCGAGGAGCGTCGCGGTGGCGGGGGCGACGACGATGAGGTCGGCGCGGCGACCGAGGCGGGTGTGCGGGATCGGCTCCGGCCCGTCGAAGAGCTGGGAGCGGGCCGGCTCGGAGGCCAACGCGGAGAAGGTGAGGGCCCCGATGAAGCGTTGGGCGTCGGTGGTGAGGACGGGTGCGACGTGCGCGTCGGCGTCGACGAGCTGGCGGCAGACGTCGACGGCCTTGTACGCGGCGATGCCACCGGTGACGCCGAGCACGACAACACGGCCGCGCAGCGCAGCGCGGGAGTCAGGAGGCGGGGTCATGACGATGCGCCGGGGTCGGCGCGGCGGCTACTTGCCGGTCGGCTCGGCGGCGTCGGCTTCGGCCGGCACGGCTTCGCCTTCGGACTCTTCGGGAAGCGGGACCGCCTTGATCTTGCCGGCCTCGATCTCCTCCATGGAGATCGTCAGCGGCTTGCGGGACACCGAGGTGACCTGGGGCGGCACGATCTTGCCGAGGCCTTCGCCGAGCTGGTTGTAGTAGTCGTTGATCTCGCGGGCCCGCTTCGCGGCCAGGGTGACCAGCGTGAACTTGGAGCCCACTTCGTCGAGGAGGTGCTCCATGCGGGGCTCCATAAGCGAGGCTCGACGTTCGGGCATTCGGATCGACTCCTGAGCAGCAAGGCGCACCGGGGGCTCGGCGGCAGCACACCATCGTAGTCGAGGCGCCGCCGAGTTCCGGGAACGCGTCGACGTCAACGGTGGCGGCGGGCCTCGAGGAGCTCGAGGATGGTGTCGACGGCACGGTCGATGTTGTCGTTGACGACGACGGCGTCGAACCGGTCGGCGAGGCGCTCTTCGGCGGCGGTCTGGTCGAGGCGGCGTTCCAGGGAGGCCGGGTCGGCGGCCGCGCCGCGGTCGAGGAGCCGCTGGCGTTGCTCGGCGCGCGAGGGGGCCTTGACGAAGACGATGAAGGCGTCGGGGAGCTGTTCCCGGATGGCGAGGGCGCCCTGGACGTCGACTTCGACGAGGACGTCGTCGCCGGCGGCGAGGTGCTCCTCGATGGGGTCCCGGGGGGTGCCTTTGAGGTCGCCGTAGACCTCGAACCATTCGAGGAACCCGCCCCGGTCCCGGAGGGCCTCGAAGGCGTCGCGGGACACGAAGTGGTAGTCGCGTCCGTCGACCTCGTCGGGGCG
>DAIMHT010000276.1:0-2876 GCA_036723155.1 Actinomycetota bacterium | reverse complement strand
ACGCCGAGGCCGACGGCGACGCCGTTGACGGCGGCGACGAGTGGCTTCGGGAACGACTCCAGGGCCCCAACGAAGCGGGTGAATCCGTGGCTGCTGCGGGCGGCGTCGGTGCGCGCGGTCGGGTCGCCGAGCCGTCCCATCTCGGCCAGGTCTTGCCCGGCGCAGAACGCACCGCCGGCGCCGGTGAGGGTGACGACGGCGACGTCGGTCCGGGCCTCGGCCTCGTCGAACGCGTCGGCGAGGGCGTGATAGTGCGTGTCGTCGAGGGCGTTGCGCGCCTCGGGACGGTCCAGGGTGAGGAGCCGCACCCGGTCCGTGTCGTCGACGTGCAGCACTCAGCGGGCCCCGAACGGGTCGATGGTCAGATGGTGGCTGAGGTCGCCGATGAGGTCACAGAAGATCACCCGCTCCGTCAACCGCCACTCGCCGGAGACCCGCTCGAACCGGTCGTGGTACCGGCCGGCGATGATCGCCTGCAGCGGGAGGTCCTCGACCTGCTGCAGGACCGTGAAGTACGACCGGGCCGTGGCCGACCCCGCGTCCTCGTCGGCGTCGATCACGAGGTTCGTGGTCACGTGCTTGGTGCGGGGCGTCCCGTCGGGATAGCGGCGGACCATCCGCTCCTGGATCGCCAGCACCGCGTCGGCCCCGACGACGCCGGGGTCATCCGGTCCGCCCCCCTTGTACGTCGCGTGTCGGAACAGCTCGGCGAGTCCCGCGAAGTCTCCCGCGTCCACTCGCTCGGCGTAGCCGTAGACGATCTGCTCGACGGCCGAGCGGACGTCGGTCACCGCCACCGGGAAAGCGTCAACGGCCGGAACCCTTGGCTTTCAGCGGCTCGGCCACCTGCAGATCGAACCCTTCGATGTAGTCGCGGAGCGACCCGCCGAGCTTCGCGAACGCGTCGCTGCCGGCGTGCGCGTCGAACGCGCTCTGATCGGTGTAGAGCTCGGTCATGAAGAACACGTTCGGGTTGGTCGTCGAACGGTGGAGGACGTAGCTCTCCGTCCCGTCCTCGGACTCGACGTGACGGAAGAACTCGTCGAACGCGGCCGGGAACGCGTCGCCCTTGCCGTCCTTGCACGTCAACGTGGCGATCACTGACACCTTGCCCATCGTGGCCTCTCGCTCAAGCGGCGCGGCCGCTGCGCACCAACGCGCCTGGCCGAGCCCCGGTCTCGTGTCCGTCCCGCATGATCACGTCGCCGTTCACGATCGTCGCCACATAGCCGTCGGCTCGCTGGAGCAGCCGCCGAGCCCCGGCGGGAAGGTCGTGGTGCATCTCCGGTCGGTGCAGGACCAGCCGGTCGAGGTCGATGACGTTGAAGTCCGCCTTCTTGGCGACCTCGATCGTGCCGCGGTCGTGCATGCCGTAGAGCGCGGCGGTGTCGCTCGTCATCTTGCGCACCACCAGCTCGAGTGGGAGGCGCTCACCCCGTGACCGGTCGCGGACCCAGTGGGTCAGCATGTAGGTCTCGATGCTGGCGTCGCAGATCGAGCCGACGTGGGCGCCGCCGTCGCCGAGCCCGAGCGCGGTCGTCGGGTGCATGACCATCTCGCGGATCGGGTCTTGGGTGAAGTTCGAGTACCCGAGCAGCGGACGGAGGAGCAGCTCGCGACCGTCGTTCTCGAGGAGCAGGTCGTAGAAGAGGTCCCACTTGTCGCGGCCGTCGCGTTCCGCGATGGCGGCGATGCTCTCGCTGGCCGCGGGCTCGTAGTCCGGCGGCTCACCGAGCCGGAAGATCCGGTTGAGCCCGAGGCCGATGAAGGCCTCGATCCCTTCCCGGGCGGGCGGGCGTTCACTCAAGATCGCGGCCCGCACGTCGGGCTCCCGGAGCCGCGCCACCTTCTCGTCCAGGTCGAGGTGATCGAGCGCCTGGTAGGTGGGGCGGTCGCGCAGCGGGTGGAAGGTCTGCAACCCGAGGAGCAGCCCGAGTGGCCGACCCGCGACCTGGGGTCGGACCGGGACACCGTCGTCGTAGGCCTCGAGCGCGAGGTCGAGCATCCGCTTCCATTGGTCGGGGTCATGGTCGTGTTGGAGCAACGCGAACGTGACCGGACGGTCGATCTCACCCGAGAGGCGCCGCATCCAGTCCATCTCCCGATCGGACGCGGCGAGGTCCTCGCCCATCACCCCGGCGGGGGCCAGCTCGAACACGCCGGACCCGGCGTCGCCGAGCGCCCGGCCCAGGGCGAACAGCTCGTCCTCGGCGGCGAAGGTGCCGGGGACGGGCTCACCGTCGATCGCCCGGTGCGCGATCGTCCGCGACGTCGACACACCGAGGGCGCCGGCTTCGATGCCTTCGCGGACCAGCTTTGCCATCCCGGCGATGTCGTCGGGGGTGGCGGGCTCGTTGCGGGCCCCCCGCTCCCCCATCACGTAGCCCCGCACCGCGCCGTGCGGGACCTGGGTCGCGACGTCGATGGCGAGCGGCTGCGCGTCGAGAAAGTCCAGGAACTCGGGGAACGTCTCCCATCCCCACCGGATGCCGGCGGACAGGGCCGTCCCGGGGATGTCCTCGACGCCCTCCATGAGCCCGATGAGCCATTCGTGCCGGTCGGGTCGCGCCGGTGCGAACCCCACCCCGCAGTTGCCCATCACGACCGTGGTCACCCCGTGCCATGAGGAGGGGGCCAGGGTCGGGTCCCATGTGACCTGACCGTCGTAGTGGGTGTGGACATCGACAAAGCCTGGGGTCACGACACACCCGGTGGCGTCGATGACCTCCTGGCCCTCGGCGTCGACCCGTCCGACGGCGGTGATGCGCCCGTCGTCGATGGCGACGTCGCCGGGCGCCGGGGCGGCCCCGGTGCCGTCCACGATGGTTCCCCCACGGATCACGAGGTCGTGCATCGCTTCCCCTTGTCAGTCGGGC
>DAIMHT010000275.1:0-2877 GCA_036723155.1 Actinomycetota bacterium | reverse complement strand
CCACAGGCAAACGCGCTGGTCAGAGCGTTGCGCCTGCGGCGAAACGCGAATTATTCAGCAGTCTCCTAGACCGGCCCGCGACCGACAACCCTCGTCACCCCGTCGGGGCGTCAGGTCGCAGCAGCCGAGCGGGAGGCGACTTCAGGTCGCGCACGATGCCGACCCAGCTCAACGCCTTCAAGAAGTACCAGGTGACGTCGAGCTCCCACCAGAAGAACCCCTGGCGCGCCGAGGCCTGGTACCGGTGGTGGTTGTTGTGCCAGCCCTCGCCGAACGTTGCCACCGCGATGAGCAACGAGTTGCGACTGGTGTCAGGGGTGTCGTAGCGACGGCGGCCGAAGACGTGCGCGCCCGAGTTCACCAGGAAGGTGGTGTGCCAGAGCAGCACCGTCGACCAGAAGAACCCGACGACGAGGCCCGGCCACCCGCCGATCAGAAACGCGGCGACGCCGTACGCGATCGGCGCGACCCGGTCGTGGCGGTTGAGCCACCGCAGCTCGGGGTAGCGGGCGAAGTCCTTGATGATTCCAAGGTCGGTCGGCTTGTGCTTGTCGGAGAGGATCCAGCCGACATGGCTCCAGAGGAGGCCCTGGCGGGGGGAGTGGACGTCGAGGGGCGTGTCCGCATATCGGTGGTGCTGGCGGTGCTTCGCGGCCCACCAGAGCACGCCTTTTTGGGCTGAGGCTTGGGCTTGGAACGCGAACACCGCCTGCCAGAACCGGTTGAGGCGGTAGCTGCGGTGCGAGAAGTAGCGGTGATAGCCGGCGGTGACGAACAGGCCCCGGACGCTGAACAGCGCGCCGAAGAGCAGCACCGACGTCCACGTCACGCCGGTGAACACCGCCGCGAGGCAGGCCAGATGGGCCAACACGAACGGGATCGAGTGGGGCCAGTTGACCCGCTCGTCGCGCGCCCGCCCGTGGTCACCGGCACGGGGCGGCGCGTCGGGGGGCGGAGGGGTCGGGACAGCCGTGGTGGTCATGGCCTGACCCTGACGCTGACAGCGCCCACTGTCAAGGTATTCTTCCAGTGAACACTGTCACAGTGCGCGACGATGGAGGCCGTGGGTGCCGAACCCGGGGATCTGAGCCTCGACGACCTCGCGGAGCGGTCGGGGGTGTCCCCCCGGACGATCCGCTACTACCAGTCCGAGGGGATCCTGCCCAAGCCCCGCCACGACGGCCGCGACGCCCGCTACGACGACGGTCACCTCACCCGGCTGCGGGTCATCGCCGAGCTCCAGGAGCGGGGCCTGAAGCTCGACGCGGTGCACGACCTGCTCTCCCTCGAGGCCAAGGGCGGCCGTTCGGTTGTCGACTGGCTCGGCCTCGAGGAGGTCCTGCGCAACCCCTGGGTCGAGGACGGGCCGCGGACCATGAGCCTGGCCGAAGTCCACGAGCTGCTCGGCAACCGGCCCCGGCGCCTGGTCGGGTCGCTCGTCGACGCCGGCGTGCTCTCCCGCCAGGACGACGGTCGCTTCTTCACCCCGAGCCAGGCGCTGCTCGACCTCACCCTGCGCCTCGTCGACGCCGGCGCCACGATCGAGATCGCCACCCGAGCCGAGAGCTTGCTGCGCAAACGCCTGGCCCGCGCCGCCGACGACCTCGTCGACCTGTTCGAGACCGAGACCGGCCGGGCCTTCGCCGGGCGGGGCACCGCCGACGAGGTCGCGAACGCGATCGCGACCCTCCGGCCGATCGCGCTCGACGCCGCCGGTCTGATCCTGGCCCAGGAGATCGAGCGGGGCCTCCGGCGCCTCGCCGCGGCCGGCCCGCGCCGGAAGCGCTGACCTCCCCTCCGGGGCGCGTCCGACGGTCCGGTCAGCCGAGGGGCGCGATGAGGGTCTCGGCGAGCTCGTCGAACGTTCGACGGTACGCGTCGGGGTTCGTGTCCCAGACGGCGACGACCCATCGGGACACCCCGAGCTCGGCGTAGCGCGCCACCCGGTCGGGTTTCGTGCTGCCGTTGTAGGTGATCTCGATCTTGTCGGGGTCGCGGCCGGCGTCGCGGGCCGCGGCGCGCATCTCGTCGACCCGGATTGTGAAGTCGTCGTGGCCCAGCCCGATGGGGAAGAAGCCGTCGCCGAGCCGCCCGGCGCGGCGGGCCGCGGCGGCGCTGTGGCCGCCGACGAGGATCGGGATCCCGTCGGGTTGCGCCGGTTTCGGGTTCGACTTGGCCCGCTCGAAGCTCGTGTATCTCCCTCGGAAGGTCGGCTCGGGCTCGCGCCACAGGACCCGCATCGCTTCGATGTACTCGTCGGTGCGCGCCCCGCGATCCTCGAACCGGGTGCCGACGGCTTCGGCCTCCTCGCGGAGCCAGCCGACACCGATTCCGAGGCGAAGCCGTCCGCCGGACAGGACGTCGACCGTCGCGCATTCCTTGGCGCAGACGACCGGGCTGCGCTGGGGGAGGAGCAGGACGCCGGTGCCCAGCCGGATCTGGCTCGTGACCCCGGCGAGGAACCCGAGGAGCACGAGCGGGTCGGGGATGTCGTCGTCCTCGATCGTCACCCGCCCCTCGGGGTTGTACGGGTAGCGGGAGGTGTAGTCGGCGGGGATCACCGCGTGCTCGAACACCCAGATCGACTCGAACCCGGCGTCTTCGGCGGCGCGGGTGTACGCCGCGACTGCGTCCGGTGACGACAGGAACCGGCCCTCGCACGGCGCCAACAGCCCGAAGCGCATGAGCCCGCACGCTAACGGCTCCCCCCGGGGCCCGAACCTGCCGGGTGGTGCGGACGGTCGCTACCGTCAGACCCCGTGAGCGTGCCGACACCGGACCCGGCGCTGCCCCGGCGGAACCGGATCATCCGGCGCGCCGTCGCCCTCGTCGCCGCGCTCGTCGTCCTGTTCCTGTTCTTGCCCAGCATCGGGGAGG
>DAIMHT010000274.1:0-2894 GCA_036723155.1 Actinomycetota bacterium | reverse complement strand
GGCCCGCGAGCCCCGGACGATCGTCAGCTTCGAATCCCCGCACCATCTGGCCGAGACCCTCGCCGACCTCGCCGCCGCGTGCGGAGCCGACCGGCCGGTGGTCCTCGCCCGCGAGCTCACCAAGCTCCACGAAGAGGTGTTCCGCGGCACCCTCGCCGACGCGATCGAGCACGTCGACACGCGGGAGCCGAGAGGCGAGTACGTGATCGTGCTCGGCGGGGCGCCGCCCCGCGGTGAGCCCACCGAGTCCGACGTCGGCACCGAGGTCGACGCCGCGCTCGGCGCGGGGCTGTCGGCGAAGGACGCCTCGGCGCAGGTGGCAGCCCGGCTGGGCATCTCACGCCGCCGGGCGTACGACGCGGTGCTCGCGCGACGCGCGAATCCCTGACGTCGTCGCGCGCGATCGTCGGTAGCCTGGATGCAGTGGCCAACCCGTTCTATGTGACGACACCGATCTACTACGTGAACGACGTGCCCCACATCGGGCATGCGTACTCGACCATCGCGGCCGACGCCCTCGCCCGGTGGCGGCGCCTCTGGGGTGACGACGTGGTGTTCCTCACCGGCACCGACGAGCACGGGTTGAAGATCCAACGGGCCGCGGAGGCCCAAGGTGTCGCTCCCCTCGAATGGGCCGACCGGACCAGCCTCGGGTTCCGGTCCGCGTGGGAGCTGCTCGACATCAGCAACACCGACTTCATCCGCACCACCGAGCCCCGCCACTACGAGGCGGTGCAGCAGTTCCTCCAGGTCGTCTACGACAACGGCTACATCGAGCTCGCCACCTACGAGGGCCTCTACTGCGTGGCGTGCGAGGCCTATTACACCGAGGACGAGCTCGTCGACGGCAACTGCCCGATCCACGGAACCCCGGTCGAGCGGGTCACCGAGGAGAACTACTTCTTCCAGCTGTCCCGGTTCGCCGACCGCCTCCTCGAGCACTACGACGCCCATCCCGAGGCGGTGCAACCCGAGAGTCGCCGCAACGAGGTGCTGGGCTTCATCAAGACCGGCCTCCGGGACTTCTCGATGAGCCGAACCTCGCTGTCGTGGGGCATCCCGCTGCCCTGGGACCCGAAGCACATCACCTACGTCTGGTTCGACGCGCTGTTCAACTACTGCACCGCGGTCGGATACGGCCACGACCGGGCCCGGTTCGACCGGTACTGGCCCGCCGACTACCACGTCATGGGCAAGGACATCCTGCGGTTCCATGCCGTGTACTGGCCCGCGATGCTGATGGCGGCCGGGGAGCTCCCGCCGAAGCACGTGTTCGCGCACGGGTTCCTGCTCGTCGGCGGGGAGAAGATGAGCAAGACGGCCGCGAACCAGATCGCGCCCGCGGACCTGGTCGCCGACTTCGGTGTGGACGGCGTCCGGTACCACTTCCTCGCGGACCAGAAGTTCGGACCCGACGGTGACTTCAGCTACGAGGCGATGGTCGCCCGGTACAACGCGGATCTGGCCAACAACTTCGGGAACCTCGCCAACCGGGTCCTGAACATGGCGACGAGCTACTGCGATGGCGTCGCCCCCGACGCGCGCGCCGACGGGCCCCTCGTCGCGGCATCGGCGCGTGCGCTGGACGGCATCACTGCGGCGTTCGAGCAGCTCGACTTCTCGGGTGGGTTCAGCGCGGTCTGGGAGCTGATCCGGGCCGCGAACTCCTACATCGAGGCCGAGGAGCCGTGGAAGCTGCACAAGGCGGGCAACCTTGACGCCACCCACGCGGTGCTCGGGGACTGCCTCGAGGCGTTGCGCATCATCGCGGTGCTGGCGTCGCCGGCGATCCCACGGGCGAGCGCGGAGCTGTGGCGGCGCTTGGGCCTGGCCGGGAGTCCCGAGGGCGAACGGCTTCCCGACGCGGCGTCGTGGGGCCGGGGCCCGTCCGGGACGCAGCTCGACAAGGGTGCGCCGCTCTTTCCCCGCATCGAGTCCTGAACCCGACCGCGGACACGGTGGGAACGGCGATGCGCGGCTGGTTCGATTCCCACGCCCACCTGTGGTCCCTCGAGTCGGAGCCCGACGACGCGCTCGAACGGGCCCGCGCCGCGGGGGTTGATGCGGTGGTCTGCGTCGGCACCGACGCCGAGTCATCGCGGGCGTCGGTCGCGGTCGCCGACCGTCACGACGATGTCTGGGCCACGGCGGGTCTCCACCCCCACGACGCGGCGCGCCTCGACGACGAGTGGGAGGCGATCGTGGCGCTGGCGTCGGTGCCCGCGGTCGTCGCGGTCGGTGAGACCGGCCTCGACTTCTACTACGAGCATTCCCCAGCCGAGGCCCAAGAGATCTCCTTTCGCCACCACATCGCCCTCGCCAAGCAGCTCGACCGGGCGCTGGTGATCCACAGCCGCGACGCGTGGGCCGACACGTTCCGCATCCTCCGCGACGAGGGGCCCCCGGCCCGGTCGGTCTTCCACTGCTTTACCGGCGGTCCCGACGAGGCGCGAGCCGCCCTCGACCTCGACGCGTGGCTGTCGTTCAGCGGCATCGTCTCGTTCCGCAACGCCGACGACGTGCGCGCCGCGGCCGCGCTCACACCCCTCGACCGGCTCCTGGTCGAGACCGACGCCCCGTACCTCGCCCCCGTTCCGCACCGGGGCCGGGAGAACGAGCCGGCGCTGGTGCCCGTCGTCGGGGCGGCACTCGCCGCGGCCAAGGGGCTCGAGCCGGCCGAGATCGCGGCCGCCACCGGCGCGGCCGCGGCGACCGTGTTCGGGCTCAACCCGGCCCCCTGACCTGCACTTTTGCTCGGATTCGCTCCCGGAGGGCCTTGATGCGACAAGATGCCGTCTTGACCACGCCCGGCTGGAGGCGGCGACTGCGGGTTCCGCCAGCCTCGGGACGGGCGACCTGGCCGGGAGGCGGAGTCCCATTCGCGATCACGAACG
>DAIMHT010000273.1:0-2909 GCA_036723155.1 Actinomycetota bacterium | reverse complement strand
CGTCGAGGAGGACGTCGAGCCGACCGACGCAGTCTCGGATCACGAGCGCGGTCTCGGTCAGCTCGTCGTCGCGGGCCTCAGCGAACCGGGCCCCGGCGCCTCGGGTCGCGACCCGGACCTCGTACGGCGCCGCCGAGCTGGGGCTGCACCAAGCGCCGGCCTCACCACGCCGCAGGACCTGCCCGCCGAGGGCCTCGGCCCGGGTCTGGTCGTCAACGACGAGGTCGGTGGCCGCGGCCTCGAACCGGGCGACGGCGGCCTCCACCGCCGGTGGCACGAAGTCGAGCGCGAGGACCTGGGCGTGGGGATGCTCGATCGACGCGCCCGCTCCTTGGCGATGGTTCACCGCGACCTGCACGTAGGCATGGCCGCCCTGGGCGAGCGCACGGGACCGGTCGCGGAGCACACCGAACACCTCGATCGTCTGGTGGTGGTCGAGCGCTCCGAGGTCCCGACGGTGATCGGGGGAGAGGACGACGACTTCGTGCTCACCGGTGGCTCCGTCGTGGGCCTCCGCTCCGCCGACGATCGGATAGAGGTTCGGGAAGGCCCGGACCCGCCACCCGGGACCATCGGGCGGCCCCCCGCCGACACGGGCGACTTCGGGCGGCGTGTCGGATTCGTGACCGGGACAGAACGGGCAGGCCCGCGGCTCGGTGGTTCCCGCCACGGTGCTGACCGCCTGGGGGCGCGCCGCGCGCCCCGGGGCGAGGAGCACCACCTCGCCGGTCAGCGGGTCGCGGCGCAGCTCGGGCACGCCCGGAGCGTAGGGGGACCGACCGGGGGGACGGTGACGGGCGGCGGTCCCGATGTCGGGTGCACGTCGCCGTACCCTGGGCCGGTGGCGACAACCCGGTTGGTGATCATCGGTGGGGGACCGGCAGGCAACACCTGCGCGACGGTGGCGGCCTCGCTCGGCGCCGAGGTGACCCTCGTCGAGCGGGACGTGATCGGGGGTGCCGCGCATCTCTGGGATTGCATCCCCTCGAAGGCGCTCATCGCCACCGGCGGCGAGCTCGCGGAGCTGACCCGTGCCCCGACCATGGGGCTCAAGGCCCAGGGCACGTTGGACATCGACGCCCTCCGACGCCGCGTCGAGGACATCCAAGGCCATCTCCACGACCAGCTCTGCTCGCTCCTCACCTCGCAAGGAGTGCGGCTGATGACCGGCGCGGCGCGCTTCAAGGGTCCGCACGCCATCGTGGTGGAGACCGCCACCGGCCTCGACGAGCTCGAGGCCGATGTGGTGCTCATCGCCACCGGGTCCCGGCCCCGAGTCCCGGAGTTCGCGCCCGTCGACGGCGACCGCGTCCTCACGACCCGTCAGTCGTATCCGCCGAAGGAGATCCCCGAGCACGCCATCGTGATCGGCTCCGGTGTCACCGGCACCGAGTTCACCCACATGTTCGCGTCGCTCGGATCGCGGGTGACACTCCTGGTGTCACGCCAGCAGGTGCTGCCCATCAAGGACGCCGAGGTCGCCTCGGTGCTCGAGGAGGCGTTCCTCGAGCGGGGAGTCACGCTGCTCAAGGGGGCGCGGGCGACCAGCATCACCCGCGACGGTCCGAGGGTGAAGGTCGGATGTGAGGACGGTCGCGTCGTGGACGGGTCGCACGCCATCCTGGCCGTCGGGTCGATCCCGAACAGCGACGGGCTCGGCCTGGACGAAGCCGGGGTCGATGTCGACGACGCCGGATACGTGCATGTCAACCACAACTGCCTGTCGAACGTCATGCACATCTACGCCGCCGGGGACGTCTCCGGGAAGCTGCCGTTGTCGTCCGTGGCTGCGATGCAAGGCCGCAAGATCGCCGAGCATCTGATGGGGATGCACAACCGGCCGCACCGGCACCTCGACTATGACAAGGCGGCGTCGGCGGTGTTCACCGAGCCTGAGATCGCCGACGTCGGCCTCGCCGAGGCCGAGGCCTTCGCGTCGGGACGCAAGATCCGGGTCACGAAGGTGCCGTTCACCGCCAACGCCAAGGCGCTCATCAAGGGTGACCCGAGAGGGTTCGTCAAGATCATCTCCGACCCCGCGACCGGTGTTGTGCTCGGCGGGTCGATCGTCGGACGCAACGCCGCCGAGCTCATCGGGATCCTGGCGATCGCGACGGCAAACGGGCTGAAAGTCACCGACATCGTCGATTCGCTGCTGGTGCACCCGACGCTCTCGGAGTCGCTGGCCGAAGCCGCCTCCTGACGTCCGCCTGACGCTCCGAGTCGCGCCGCGTGCTCAGCTGATGACGACGAGGATGTCGCCGGTCCCGACGGTGTCGCCGGCTTGGACCCGGACTTCGGTGACGGTGCCGGCCCGCTCGGTGTTGACGTGGTTCTCCATCTTCATGGCTTCGAGGACCAGCACCGCTTGGCCGGCCTCGACGGCGTCGCCCTCGCTGACGAGGAGCTTGACGATGGTTCCCTGCATGGGCGCGGCGATGGTGCCGTTCCCGGCCCCGCTCGACGCGGTGGACTTGGGTCGGGCCGCGCGCCGGGGCGCACCCGCGGCGGTCGTCGCCGCCGGCCCGGGAGACTCGGGGAGCCAGAGCCGGACCGAGAACCGTTTGCCGTCGACCTCGACCGGAACCCGGCGCTCCGTCAGCTCGCCCGGATCGTCGTCGGGGGCCGCCGACTCCACGACGGTCGGCTCCTCGGTGGCGAAGATCGCCTCGTCGAGCTCCTCTTCCACCCACTTCGTCGAGTGGTGGCCGGCGGCGAAGTCGGGGTGCGCCAAGAGCACGCGGTGCGCCGGGGTCGTCGTGTGGATCCCCTCTACCTCGAGCTCGCGCAGGGCGCGCAGCATGCGCTGCCGGGCTCCGTCGCGGTCGGGGGCCCACACCACGAGCTTGCCGACGAGGTTGTCGTAGTACTGGGAGATCGTGTCGCCCTCGTCGTAGCCGGCGTCCCAG
>DAIMHT010000272.1:0-2914 GCA_036723155.1 Actinomycetota bacterium | reverse complement strand
CGCGCGAACGCGAGCGCGATCTCCTTGCCGAGCCCGGGACCGACGCCCGAGACGATCGCAACCTTGTCTTTGAGCAGCATGGTTTCTTCCTTTCGACCGCGGTCTACCCGAGGGTCCGCCCGCAGTTGACGTCGAGAGCTTGGCCGGTGACGACCCGAGACAGGTCGCTGGCGAAGAAGAGGACCGCGCCCGCGATCTCGTCGGGGGTCGCCAGGTGCGACAGCGCGTTCATCGAGGCGATCTCGTCGGCGACGGCGGCGGCGTCGATCCCGCGCCGCTCGGCGATCCAGTCGAAGTACTCGTCGAGCGACGCGCCCCGGATGTGGCCCGGCGCGACGCAGTTCACCCGGATCCCATGGGGGCCGAGCTCTCGGGCCATGACCTGCGCCGCGGTGGTGAGCGCCCGCTTCGATGCGGCGTAGCCGGCGAGGAGCGGCACCGGGTTCTTGACCGAGAGGGTGGTGATCATGATCACCGACCCGCCCCCGGCGGCCCGAAGGTGCGGGACGACGGCCTGGGTGAGGTGCAGCGACCCGAACAGGTTCACGGCGGTGGGTGCTCGCCAGCGGTCGGGATCGAACCCGTCGAACGGGTCGCGCCAGTCCTCCTCGGTGAACGCGTTGTTCACCAGGACATCGACTCGGCCCAGGCGGTCCGCGGTCTCGGCCGCGAGGCGCCGGCACTGCTCGGTGTCAGCGATGTCGGTCGGGATCACGACGGCCCGGCGCCCCTCTCCCTCGACGAGGGCGGCGACCGCGGCGAGCGGCTCCGGCCGGCGGGCGGCGAGCGCGACGTCGGCGCCGGCTCGGGCCAGGGTCAGCGCGATCGAGCGGCCCAGACCGGGGCCGACCCCGGAGACGATCGCGACGCGACCGTCGAGCAGCCCGGCCGTCTCGACCTGCATCGCGGGACCCCCTCCTGACCGGCTCAGCATGCCTTGCCGGGCCGGACAGGAACATGTTCTACTTCCGGCCCGATGGAGTTCAACCTCGCCGACCTGTTCGAGATCGTGGCGGACACCGTCCCCGACCGGCTGGCGCTGGTGGCGGGCGAGGCCCGCCGGACCTACCGCGACCTCGACGAGCGGGCCACCCGCCTGGCCCACCACCTGGGCGCCGCGGGGGTCGGCCCCGGCGACCACGTCGCGGTCTTCGCGTGGAACCGGGCCGAGTGGCTCGAAGCCGAGCTCGGCATCTACAAGGCCCGGGCGGCGGTGATCAACGTGAACTACCGGTATCTCACCGACGAGCTCGCGTACGTCCTCGAGAACTCCGACGCGGTCGCGGTCGTCTTCGAGCGGTCGTTGGCGCCGCTGGTGCTCGCCGCCCGCGTGCAGGCGCCCCGGCTCCGCTATTTCGTGGTGCTGGCCGACGGGAGCAGCGACGAGGACTCCGAGCGCGCCGTCGCGGCGCTCGGCGCCGTCCCGTACGACGACGCGCTCGCGGGGGCGAGCCCCGAGCGGGACTTCGGGCCCCGATCACCGGACGACCCGTACCTCCTCTATACGGGCGGCACGACCGGCCTCCCGAAGGGCGTCGTGTGGCGGGCCGAGGACATCTTCTTCGCCGCGCTCGGCGGTGGCGGGTTCGGCCAGCCCCCGATTCGGGTCGCGGCGGAGCTCGCCGAGCGAGTCGCGACCGACGAGCGCCGGACGGTCGGGGTCGTCAACGCCCCGATGATGCACGGCGGCGGCCAGTGGGTGACGTTCATCACCTTCTACGGCGGCAACACCGCGGTCCTCAACTGCGACCGGCACTACGACGGCGACCGGGTGCTTCGACTCGCGGAGCGGGAGCACGCGAACTCGATCATGGTGGTCGGTGACGCCATGGCCCGTCCCCTCGCCGACGCCCTCGGCGCGCCCGACGCCTCCTATGACCTGTCGGCCTTGGTCGCCATCGGCTCGGGGGGCGCCATCCTCTCGAAGGCCGTCAAGGAGGAGCTGCGGGCGCTGCTGCCGGGCGTGATCGTCACCGATTCGTTCGGCGCCTCCGAGACCGGTGCCGCCGGGACGGTGCGGGACTTCGACGGGCCCGCCGCGGGCCCGAAGTTCACGGTCAGCGAGTGGGTCGCCGTCCTCGACGACGACGGGCGTCCGGTGGGGGCCGGCACCGGCCAGGTCGGACGGCTCGCCCGCCGCGGTCACATCCCGCTCGCCTACTACAAGGACCCGGAGAAGACCGCGGCCACGTTCGTCACCGACCCCGACGGTGCCCGCTGGGTCGTTCCCGGCGACTACGCCACCGTCGAGGCCGACGGGACGCTGAACCTGCTCGGGCGGGGATCGGTGTGCATCAACACCGGCGGTGAGAAGGTGTACCCCGAGGAGGTCGAGGCGACCCTCAAGTCCCACCCGGACGTGTTCGACGCCGTGGTCGTCGGCGTCCCCGACGAGCGCTTCGTCGAGCGGGTCGCGGCGATCGTCACCCCCCGGCCGGGCGCGACCGTCACCCTCGACGACCTGCGGGGGTTCTGCCGGGCGAGGCTCGCCTCCTACAAGATGCCCCGCCAGCTGCACGTGACCGACGACATCCCCCGCACCCCGGTCGGGAAGCCCGACTACCGCTGGGCGAAGCGGATCGCGACGCAACCGGCGTCGGCGTCCGCGCTGGCCACGCCCGCGACACCATCCTCGTGACCGTCAGGAGCAGGCCGTGAGCGCAACGACGACGACCGAGGCACCCCAGCTCGGATTCTGGGCCATCGCCGCGGCGGACCCCGACCGGCTTGCCCTCGTCGATCCCGACGGCACCGAGGTCAGCGCCGGCGAGCTGCTGGCAACCGCGAACCAGCTCGTCCACGGTCTACGCGCGCTGGGGCTGCAGACCGGGGACGCGGTGGCGATGCTGCTCCCGAACTCCCGCGAGGTCTTCGAGCTGTACCTCGCGGTGCTCCAAGCGGGCTTCTACCTGGT
>DAIMHT010000271.1:0-2919 GCA_036723155.1 Actinomycetota bacterium | reverse complement strand
CAGATCTCGTTCCCCATCGTGTACTCCAACGCCCGCACCGGTCGCGCCTCGCTCGACCCGAGCGATCCCGATCTCGTCCTACCCGGGACCTCCGGCGACGGCGGCCTCAAGCCGCTCCTCGAGACCTTGCTCGACCACATCCCCGCCCCCCAGTACGACCAGAACCACCCGCTCCAGGCCCTGGTCACGAACCTCGATGCCTCCCCGTACGTCGGGCGCCTGGCGCTGTGTCGCGTGCGCCACGGTGTCCTTCGCCGAGGCGAACCGGTCGCCTGGTGCCGCGCCAACGGAACCATCGAGACCGTGCGAATCACCGAGCTCTACGTCACCGAAGCCCTCGACCGCGTGGACGCGACCGAGGCTGGTGCCGGGGAGATCGTCGCCATCGCCGGCCTCGCCGACGTGACGATCGGCGAAACCCTCGCTGATCCTGACGACCCCCGCCCTCTGCCGGTCATCCGGGTCGACGAGCCCAGCCTGGCGATGACGGTCGGGATCAACACCTCCCCGCTCTCGGGCCGCGAGGGCACGAAGCTCACCGCGCGCCTGGTCAAGAGCCGACTCGACGCCGAGCTCGTCGGCAACGTGTCCCTGCGGGTGGCGCCGACGGACAACCCCGACGCCTGGGAGGTCCAGGGCCGAGGCGAGCTGCAGCTCGCGATCCTCGTCGAGATGATGCGCCGTGAGGGCTTCGAGCTCACGGTCGGAAAACCGCAGGTCGTCGTCCGTCACGTCGGCACGGAGATCCACGAACCGGTCGAGCGGGTCGCCATCGACATTCCCGAAGAGCACCTCGGCGTCGTGACCCAGCTCCTCGCGACCCGCAAGGGTCGACTGGAGCAGATGATCAACCACGGCACCGGCTGGGTTCGCATGGAATACCTCGTCGCGGCCCGAGCCCTCGTGGGCTTTCGGACCGAGTTCCTCACCCAGACCCGCGGCACCGGTCTGCTGCACCACGTCTTCGAACGCTACGAACCGTGGCTCGGAGAGCTTCGAACCCGTGCGACCGGGAGTCTCGTCGCCGACCGGCGAGGAGAGACCACGTCGCATGCGCTCATGAACCTTCAGGAACGCGGTTCGATGTTCATCGGACCGGGGGTCGAGGTGTACGAAGGCATGATCGTGGGCGAGAACGCGCGGGCGGGCGACATGGACGTGAACCCAACCCGCGAGAAGAAGCTGACGAACCATCGGGCCGCGGGCTCCGATGACCTCGTGCGACTCGTCCCCCCGCGTCCGCTGTCACTCGAGCAGGCGCTCGAATTCATCGCCCCCGACGAGTGCGTCGAGGTCACCCCGACCAGCGTTCGCCTCCGCAAGGCGCGGCTGGCGGCGAGCACTCGGGGGCGTGAGCGCGGTCACGAGCGGGCCGCCCGCCGCTAAGCCGACCGGCCGCGGAACTCGGCAGAACTCGGAGGCCGACCCGCCCGTTGGCGTTGCGCGGCGCTCCTGCACCTGCGACGCTTCGGTTCTCGAGCGGGAAGGGATCTCATGCGTCGTCGGTTCGTGTTGCTCGGTGCGCTGACCTTCTGCGCCGTCGTCCTCGCTGCCGGTCCGGCCAGCGCCAAGGGCGGAGGTGGGAGCGGAAGTCATGACCGGCGTATCAGCCTGTCGGGCGCCCTGGTCGTCGCAGCCGGCGAGGTCGTCAACGGGCCCGTCGTGTCCGTGGACGGGCCCGCAACGATCGCGGGCCGCGTCAACGACGACGTCTTCGTCGGACGCGGCAGTCTGACCATCAGCGGCCGCGTGACCGGTGACGTGCTGGTCGTCGACGGTGACGCCACCATCACCGGCCGCGTCGACGGTGACATCACCGCCTTGCACGGTCGGGTGACGGTCCCCGCTGGTGGCGATGTTCGCGGGGATGTCACCTCGAGCAGCACGCCCCGCGCCGCCGCCGGGACGGTCCGGGGCCATGTGAAGAGCCTCGACGTGACCAGCATCTTTACCGGGTTCCTCGTCGCGTTCCTGATCTTCTTGTGGGTCGCGGTCACCGTCTCCATCGGGATCCTGGGGTTGCTCTTCGTCGTGCTGTTCCCTCAGGGCGCGGACGCCGTCGTCGGCGCAGGACGCCGAGTGGGAGTGTCGATCCTGGCCGGCGTCCTGGTCGGGATTCTCGGCCCGGTCCTCGGCGTCGCCATCGTGTCGACCATCGTCGGTATCCCACTCGGGATCGGACTGCTCGCGACCATGACCATCATGGCGCCCCTCGGCTACGCCAGCAGCGCCCTGATCCTCGGTCGGCTCATGGTCCGAGGCCCGAGCACCGGCGCGCGAGTCGGCGCCTTCTTCGCCGGCTTCGCCATCTTGCGCGTCGTGGCCCTGATTCCCGGGCTCGGCTTCATCGTCTGGTATCTGGCCTGCTTCTACGGCATCGGTGCGCTCACCGTCGCCGCGTGGCGTGCGGGGCGCAGCCGGGCCACTCCGTTCGTGACCGCCGCGCCTCCATCGCCGGTCGAAGCACCACCGACCGCGGCCGCGGTTCGACCCGAGCCGGCGTCGGACGCGGGTGGCGTCGCGGCTCCGGGCGCCGGGCGGCCGGCCTCGCCGACGGCCCGGCGACGTCCCGTCCGCGCCGCCCCGAAGAAGACGACCGCCAAGAAGGCCGCGACGCGATCCGCGGCCCGTCAGCCGGCCCGGAAGGCCAGCGCGCCGGCGAAGCGCGCCGGGCGGGCGTCCGCCCCGTCGCGGCGGAGCACGCCGGCGAAGAAGAGCACGACCGGGCGGCCTCGTCCCGCGGCGAAGCGCTCGACCGCGCAGGCCAAGCGCGCCGCACCGCGCCGGGCTCCCCGCAAGGCGGCGGGGACGGCCCGCCGGAGTCGCTGACCCGGTGACCGGGGTCTAGGCGACCTCGACGATCTCGAGCTGGCCGGCTTCGTGCCGGGCGCGCAGCGCCTTCTTGTCGAACTTCCCGAC
>DAIMHT010000270.1:0-2932 GCA_036723155.1 Actinomycetota bacterium | reverse complement strand
TTCATGCAAGGCCGCCTCGACGAAGCCGAGACGCTCGCCCGGGAGCAGCTGCCCGACACCGAAGCCACCGGCAACCGCTGGGTCGCCGGGATCCTCACCATGCTGCTCGCCAACCTGGCCCTCTGGCGCGGCGAGTCCCAAGCGGCCGTCACCTACGCCAAAGACACGCTCGCCCGCTTCGATGCCATCGACGACCAATGGGGCCAAGCGCAGGCCCGAGCCTCACTGATCCGGGGCCTGGCCTGCCTCGGCCGAATCGACGACTCCCTCGACCTCCTCGACCGGACCGAGATCCTCCCCGGGGCGGAACAGACCGGGACGATCAACCGGCTCCTGCGCGCCCAGGTGCTCATCCACGTCGGCGCGCCCGACGCGCTCGCCGCCGCCCTCCATATCGTCGGCGACGACGACAGCGGGCTCATCAGCGACGCCCACCTCTCGCTCGGCTTAGCGCTGCTCCAAGCGGGCCGGGTCGACGAGGCCCTCGCCGAGCTCCGAACCGCTCGCCAGCTGGTGGAGACCGACGAGACCGGTCCCGGTGTCGCGGCCAGCGCCGGGTTCGCCCTCGGCGCCGTCGTCGCCGGACAGATCGACGACGCCCGGGCGCTCGCCGACGCCGCCGTCGGACGGGGCACCTACCTCGACCAGATCCAGCACGCCCTCGCGGGCGCGTTCGCCCGCCTCCGGGCCGGCGACACCGACACCATCCGCGCGTTCAACAACGTCGTCGCGGTCAGCGACGCCACCGAATCCCGCCTCGACCAAGCCGTCACCCGCCTCGCCCGAGCGCACGCCTGGCGGACCCTCGGTCGCGCCGACGCCGACGAGGTCGCCGCGGACGCTCAGGCTCGCCTCGACGCCATCGGGATCACCGCCGACGGGTGGGACCGGTTCTTCTCACTCGCCGCCCGCCCGTAGCCGCTCGAGCACCCGCGCGCACGCCAACCCGTCCGCGAACGTGGGCGCACCCGTCGGCGCGATCCCGTCCCGGACCGCGTCCCGGACGACCCCGGCGAACCGTCGCATCGGCTCGACGTGCGCGTCGTCGCCGGTCCCCCGCTCGTACTCCTGACGGGTGCCGTCGCGGCGGCGCACCACGACCCGCGAGTCAGCGACGCATTCGAGCACCCCGTCACTGCCGACGACCACGAAGCGGGGCGCCAGGGTGACCGGCGCCGCGAACGTCGAATCGATCGCGACCGTCACTCCGTCGTCGAAGCCGAGCACCGCGCTGAAGCCGTCCTCGGCGTCACAGACCCGGACGGTGCCGTCGCCATCGCGCCGTTCGGTGATCGTGGTCCGGCACTGGGCCCGCACGTCGCCGATCTCCCCGAACGTCCAGCGCAGGAAGTCCACCGCGTGCGACCCCCACGCGCCGACCCAGCCACCACCGGCGGCCCGGTCGAACAACCATCCGTGGGGCCGGAGCGGCTCCCGCGACCCGGCACTGAGATGCGTCCACTGCACGTGCTCCGGGATGCCGATCGAACCGCCGTCGACGAGGTCCCGGACCAGGGCTCGGGTCGGGTGGTAGCGGAACTCGAAGTTCAACAAGTGCAGACAGTCCGCGGCTTCCGCCGCCGCGTACAGCGTCTCCGCCTCCGTCGCGTCGCGCCCGAACGGCTTGTCGCACAGCACCGCGCGGCCTTCGCTCATCGCCCGCCGCACGTGCGCGGCGTGCAGGAACGGCGGCGAGTGGACGCACACCAGGTCGACGTCGGGGTTCTCGCACAGCGCCACCACCGCGGCGTCGTTCCGCGCCGAGACCACGTCGACGACGCCGCACCCCTCGGTGGCCGCGAACACCGGCGCCACCACGCGGGCCCCGAACCCGGTCCCGATGACCCCGACCTGGACCGTCATTCCCCCACCGTCGCCGCCGGCAACGGATCGACCGCGTCGACACCGAGGTGCAGCCGAGCCAGGAACCAGTGGCCGAGCGGCCCGATCGCGAAGGCGAACAGCACCGTCCCGATCCCGACGTCGCCGCCCAACGCCCAGCCGGCGGCCAGCGCGGCCAGCTCGAGGACGGTGCGCACCAGCCACAGCGGATACCCCTTCGCGGCGAGGCCGGTCATCAGGCCGTCGCGGGGGCCGGGCCCGAGGCCGGCACCGATGTAGAGACCCATCCCGAACGCGGTGACGACGATGCCCGCCACCAGCATCGGCCACCGGCCCACCAGCGAGTCGGGCGACGGCACCACCCGCAGCAACCCGTCGACGATGAACCCGATGCTCAAGGTGTTCACGATCGTCCCGAGCCCGAACCGCTGCCCGATCGGGATCCACGCCACCAGGATCAGGAGCCCGAGGGCCACGACGACGGTCCCGAACGACAGGCCCGTGACCTTTGACAGCCCCTGATGCAGGACGTCGTAGGCGCTGACCCCGAGCCGGGCCTGCAACATGAACGTGATCCCGCCCGACAACACGACGATCCCGGCCACGAGACGAGGGAGGCGGCGACGCAGCTGCGCGACGCTCGGGAACGTGACGACGTGCAGCTCGGGAGCGGTCACGCGGCCACGTCCGCGGCCGAGGCCCGGTCCAGGTGCAAGGTCACGTGGTCCCGGGTGCGCAGGATCGACGCCGGGCAGGCCGTCGTCACCGGACCGGTCAGCGCCGTCCGCACCGGATCCCGCTTCCGGGCGTCGGGCACGTTCGCCAGGATCCGTCCCGCGCGCAGCAGCGCCGGGATCGTGACCGTGATCGCCTCGGCCGGGACGTCCGCCACCGTCGCGAAGTGTCCCTCCCCGACCTGCTGGCGTCGACACGCCTCGTCCAACGCCACGACCTTGACGTCGAGCGGGTCCTCGAAGTCCGCGACCGGCGGGTCGTTGAACGCCAGGTGCCCGTTCTCCCCGATCCCGAGACAGCACAGATCGAGGGGATGCTCCCGGAGCAGCGCGGCGTAGCGGCGGCACTCGGCTTC
>DAIMHT010000269.1:0-2940 GCA_036723155.1 Actinomycetota bacterium | reverse complement strand
CGAACGCGACCATGTCGTTGAAGACCTTGATGACCTTGCCCGAGTAGTTCGGGTCAGTGGCCCAGTTGCCGTGACCCATGTCGCTCCAGGTCGGCGCCCAACCCTTGGCGAAGAACGAGTCGAAGTTCTGCGCCGCGGTCGCCGGATCGGATCCGTACCAGTACGGCGACGGGGGGTGGTGCAGCTTCGAGGCTCGAGACGTCGAGTCGGCGTAGTTCAAGAGATGTTGGATCTGGGCCCGCACGCCGTCCCGGGGGGTCGGGAACCCGTTTCCGTTCGAGCAGCTGTCGCACCAGCCCATCCCGGCGTAGTTGTTCGCCGGTGCCGACTCGAACCCGCCCGTCTCGATGACGGCTTGCGCGAACGCGAAGTCGCCGCGGACACCTTCGTCGTTGCCTTCTTGGATGTAGATCTGCGCGAGGTCGTCGATCGTGGTCTGGATGTGGGGGCTGTACCCGCGGGACCGGATCCAGCTGGCCATCTGCGCCGCCGTGAGCACCGACGGGCCCTGGATCGGCTCGCGGCCCGAGGCGCGCAACGCGCCGAGCTCCTTCGCCCGTTCGAGGGCCGCGTTGGCGTCCGTCACCCGCTGGTTCATGAGCGCCTGTTGAGCCTGGAGCTGCCCGGCGAGCTGGTCGAGCTGCGCGCTCTGCTGCGCGAGGGCGCCCTGTTGGGTCTTCACCTCGGCTTCGCTCTGGGCGAGCTGGACCTCCAACGCCGCGAGCTGATCGGCGTTGCGATGGTCCCGTTTCGCGGCCGCGTTCGCCAGCACCTTGCGGCGCACCTCGGTGAGCGTCGGGTCAGGGATGAACGAGTCGTAGTGGCCGAGCGGTCCCGACGACGCGTAGAGCGCCGCGGCGCGCTGTTGCAGGACCTGGCGGAGCTGGGCCTCTTGGGCTCGCAGCACGGGGATCTGGGCCTCGAGCTCCGCGATCTGCGCCTGGTTCGCCGCGATCTTGGCTTGAACCGCGGCTTGTTGCTGGGTGGTCGCCTGCACCTGGTCGGCGGCGGCATGGGCCGCGGCCTGGGCCGACTGCAGCGTGCTGAGGGCCAGGGCGACGCCGGGGTCGGTCTGGGCCGAGGCCGGTGCCGCCGTCAGGGGGCCCGCGACGAGGCCGGCGAGGAGCGCGACAAGCCAGAGAGCCGACCAGCGGGGATGCACGAACCGACAGGTTAGGGAATCAGGAACCACACCAGCAACAGGGGCCTCAGTCCCGTTCCAGGGAATGGTGCGTACGCTAGCGGCCGTGGCCGGGATCCCTTGAGGTGAGCGCCGAGCTGGGTCGGGTCGGGGTCTGGACCTTCGTCCTGGACCGCCTGCCGATGGGACAGGCCCGGGAGCTGGCCGCGGAGCTGGAGGAGCTGGGCTTCGGGGCGATCTGGGTCCCGGAGGCCCTGGGGCGAGACGCGCTCGTCAACGCCGCGTTGCTGCTCGGCGGGACCCGGACGTGCGTCGTGGCGACGGGGATCGCCAGCATCTATGCCCGCAGCCCGTCGGCGATGGCGTCGGGCTGGAAGACGGTCAGCGAGGCGTTCCCGGAGCGGTTCCTGCTCGGCCTCGGGGTGAGCCACGAGCCGATCGTGGAGGGGATCCACCACCAGCAGTACGGGCCTCCGGTCGCGACGATGCGCGGGTACCTCGACGCGATGGACGCGACCCCGTCGTTCGCCGCCGAGCCGTCGTCTCCGCCGGAGCGGGTCCTCGCCGCGCTCGGTCCGCGGATGCTGGCCCTGGCCGCGGCGCAGACGCGCGGCGCGCACCCGTACCTCGTGCCGCCCGAGCACACCGTCCAGGCCCGGGCGACGCTCGGTCCCGGTCCGTTGCTCGCCCCGGAGCAGATGGTGGTGCTCGACACCGACCCCGACCGGGCCCGGGCCGTGGCCCGAGACAGCCTGCGGATCTACCTTCCCGGTCTTCCCAACTACGTGAACAACCTGCGCCGGCTCGGGTTCACCGACGAGGACCTCGGCTCGCCGCTCAGCGATCGGCTCGTCGACGCCGTCGTCGCCTGGGGCGACGAGGAAGCCATCCGGGCCCGGGTTCAGGCCCACCACGACGCCGGCGCCGACCACGTGTGCGTCCAAGTCCTCCCCGGAGACGACGCCGAGCGCGTCGCGGCCGACTACCGGCGGTTGGCGGCGGCGCTCCTGCCGTGACCAGAGACTCGACCGGACCGGTGCGTCAGGTGACGTCGAGTGACAGCATCCGGATCGCGTTGGCCCGCATGATCTTGTAGATGGTCTCGTCGTCGAGGTTCTTGGTCAGCTTCTCCGCGATCTCGCGGGTGTGCGGCCACGTCGAATCCGAGTGGGGGTAGTCGGTCTCGAAGGTGATGTTGTCCACCCCGACCTGCTCGAGTGACTGCAGCCCGTGGGCGTCATCGAAGAAGCAGCCGTAGACATGGTCGCGGTAGTACTGGCTCGGCGGCTGGATGACCCGACCCTCGAGTCCGGCCCAGGCCCGGTTGTGCTCCCAGACCGCGTCGGCCCGCTCCAGGATGTAAGGGATCCACCCGATCTGGCCTTCGGAGTACGCGATCTTCAACGCCGGGTGGGTCTCGAACACGCCCGACATGAGGTAGTCGACCATCGACATGGCGGCATTCATGTACGTGAGGGTCGATCCGACGCCGGCGGGCGCGTCGGCCGAGGTCGACGGCATCCTCGACGACGAGCCGATGTGCATGCAGACCACGGTGTCGGTCTCGGCACACGCGGCGAAGAACGGGTCCCAGTAGCCGTCCTTGTCGTGCACCGAGGGAAGACCGAGGAACGGTGGGATCTCGGTGAAGCACACCGCGTGGCCGCCCCGAGCCGCGCTGCGCTGGACCTCGCCGGCGGCCAGCTTGGCGTCCCAGAGCGGGATGAGGGGCAGAGGGATGAGCCGTCCGCCGGACGGCCCGCACCACTCGTCGAACATCCAGTCGTTGTAGGCCTGCA
>DAIMHT010000268.1:0-2945 GCA_036723155.1 Actinomycetota bacterium | reverse complement strand
CGCGCGGCCCGACGTCGGCGAGATGAACGGATGCGATCATCAGGGCACCTCCCGCCGTAGTTCAGCAGGGATACGTACCCCAACCCGAATTCCGCCCGCGGCCCGGAGGGGTGAACCATCGGCGCCGGCCGACTTCAGGGAGGACGCGAGACGCAGGTGCGCAGTGGAACGAGATCGACGGCGCACCTTGATCGGTGACGGGAGTCATCCGGGTGCTGGTCGGAGGTGCGTCACCACCACCGGGTAGCGGGTGGCGAGGCGTTCGGCGATGAGCGAGCGGTGGCAGGCCTCGGGGTCGCGTTCGACGCAGAACAACGCGGCGCGCCCGTCGGTGGGCAACGTCTCGACGATCGGCGCGAGGTCGACTCGATCGAGGATCTCGGCGAGGTACCGCCGTCGGTACTCGGGCGCCAGCTCGACGCGGGAACGCTTCCCAACGCCGCGGCGGGCATCCTCTCGATATTGGAGCTGGCGGAGCTCAGTGGTGGGGGCGAGCTCGCGGTGATGGCGGTACTCGATACGGGCTCGAGCGAGCGCGGCCTGGAGCCGCACCGCGTTCGCCCAGGCGTACTGCGATCCCCGCACGCCGCGCCGTTGGCGAACGTCGAGCAGGAGCCGGACGTCGGCCTCCCGCAACGCCTCGAGGAACCCGTCGAGGCTGAAGCCGTACACGCCGATCGTGGCGACCCTGCGCACCCCCCGAGTTTCGCGGGACGCCCCGATGGTCCCCGACCCGCGGCGGCGCGACCGGGCCGTCCGCTCGGGTCCGCCGGGTGGAGGCGCCCCGAATCGACCAAGGAGAAGGGGAAGGCAACACCGAGAGGCGACGCGGGGCGGTTCCGGGCGTCGATCAGGACCGGGTCTTCTTGGGTGCCCGTCGCCGCCGGCTCGAGGATCCCTGGGCGGCCTCGTCTCCGGCCTTCGAGGGCGGGCCGCGAAGGATCCAGGCGAAACCGACCGCGACGACGCCACCGAGGATCGGGCCGATGGCGTACGCCCAGAACGCGGTCCAGTGCCCACCGACGATGGCCGGCCCGAAGGAGCGGGCCGGGTTCATGGACGCCCCGCTGATCGGGGCGGCCCAGAGGCCCGCCAGGGCGATGTACCCGCCGATGGCGAGCGCGGCGTTCGCGCCGACGTTTCGGGCCCCGGATGCAGTTCCGAGGATGACGCTGACGAGGCCGAGGGTGAGGACGGCCTCGAGGAGGAGCACCTTGACGTCACCGATGCCGTGTTCGGGAAGGGTGGCGCCGAGATGTCCGACATTGCCGAACATGGCGCGCAGGAACGCGGCCGCGACGACGGCTCCGACGAGCTGCACCGCGACGTAGCCCGGTACGTGACGCCACGGGAAGTTTCGGCGGAGCGCGAACGACAGGGTCACCGCGGGGTTGAGGTGGGCGCCTCCGACGGCGCCCATGAAGTAGATGACCGCCATCACCATCAGGCCGGGCGCCACCACTTGGGCCGAGAGCGACACGCGGCCGTGGCTCACCGCGTTGACCACCGGGCCGCCGGCGGCGGCGAGGACCAGCAGGAACGTCCCGAGCAGCTCCGAGAACAGTCGGCGCCACTGGTACTGGGGGTCATCATCGAAGTCGTCGTCGATCGGGAGCTCGAGCCCGAGGGCGGCGAGCTCGGTCTTGGAGATTCGCCCGGCCATGCCCGGGTCTTACCCCCTGGGCGGGTGCTCGTCTACCGCGGGCCTCGACACCACGAGCGTTGCCGGGCCGCTTCGGGAACCCGGTCGCCCCGCGTTGAGGCGGAGTGCCGTCCATAGGCTGGGAGCATGCGCGTCGACAGCTACCGCTTCTTGCCGCGGAGCTTCCGTCCGATGTTCGAAGGGGCCCGACCCCTCGATGGGGAGACCGACCCGGTGTGGAGCCCCTTCGAGCCGCGGCTGTCGGAGGCCACGGTGATGCTGGTGACGTCGGCCGGTCTGTATCGCCGCGCGGATCAGCCGCCCTTCGATGGTGACCGCGAGCGCCGCGAACCGACGTGGGGGGATCCGAGCTGGCGGCTGATCCCTCGAGCGACCGACCAGGGTGAGCTCGCCATGATGCACCTGCACGTCAATCCCGACGACGTGCTCGCCGACCACGAGGTGGCGCTGCCACTACGGGCGCTGGACCGCCTGGTCGCCGACGGGATCGTGGGCGCGTCGGCCCCAACGCACGTCTCGGTGATGGGCTACCAGGCGGCCGGGTTGCGGGCGTGGCGGGAGCGGACCGCCCCGGCCGTGGTCGAGGTGGCGCGTGGTGACGGTGTCGACGGCGTCGTGCTCGCTCCCGTCTGACCCGACTGCTGTCGCAACGTGCCCGTGCTGGCACGTCGTCTCGAAGCAGCTGGGATCCCGACGGTCGTGGTGACGATGATGCCCGACCTCGCCGAGGCCGTGCTCACCCCCAGGATCCTCGGGGTTGAGTTCCCGTTTGGTCATCCGTTCGGCACCCCGGGTGACCGGGCATTGCAACGGCGGGTCCTCGAGGCGGCGCTGGTCGTCCTCGCGGGCGCCGCCGGGTTCGGCACCCGCGTCGATGTCGACGTCGAATGGCCGGTGCCGGTACGCGAGGCCTACCGGTCGTGGCAGCCGGCAGAGCCGAGCCCGATCGTGGCGCACATGATCGAGCAGACACGTTCATCCCGCCGCGAGGCCTGACAGCCACGACCGCGAGCAGCCGCCGCATAGGCACGGCGGCGGAGGGTTCGTTGGGGACGGGCCACGGGACGGCCGGGGCGCGAACCGGACGAACCGTGCGTCGCGTCTCGTCGTGAGGAATGCCGTGGCGCGTGGCCGCCGGGTCGCTCGGTTGTGCTCGATGGGCGCGCCGGTCGGGGCTACGGTTCCGGCAGCCGAGGGGGTTGCTCACATGCGACGGTCATGGGCGATGCGCCTGCTCGAACTCGACGTCGACTGGGTCATGGTCGTCGGGATCGCCGGCGGC
>DAIMHT010000267.1:0-2949 GCA_036723155.1 Actinomycetota bacterium | reverse complement strand
GTCCTCGACCGCCTCGGACCGCGGTGACGGACTTCGCGGGCCGGGTCGCGTGGGTCGCGGGCGCCGCCCGGCGCCCCGGGATCGGCCGTGCAACGGCGGTCCAGCTCGCCCGGCGCGGCGCGGACGTGGTGTGCGTCGACGTGGTCAGCGCCACGCCGACGGACGACGAGTCGTACCGGGTCAGTCGAGCCGCGCTGGATGCCACCGCGGCCGCGGTCGTCGCCGAGGGCCGGCGGGCCCTCACCCTCCCCGTCGAGCTCACCGATCCCGCCGCGGTGGACGATTCCGTCGCGGCCACGATCGACGCCTTCGGCCGAGTCGATGTGTGCTGCAACCTGTCCGGCGGGACGGGCCCGAACCTCGGCAACGGGTCCCTTGTTGGGCTCGAACCCGACTCGTGGCACGCGACGCTCGACGCCAACCTGACTGCGGTCTGGCTCGGCAGCCGCGCCTGCGCCCGTCGCATGATCGAGCAAGGAGACGGCGGGACGATCGTCAGCCTGTCTTCGTCCGCGGGCGTTGCCGGTGAGGCCGGCTTCGGGGCCTTCTCCGCGGCCCGCGCCGGCGTCATTCGCCTCACCGAGGCCCTCGCGACCGAGCTCGCCCCGCACCGGATCCGTGCCAACGCGGTCTGTCCCCTCGGGGTCTCGCCCGATGCGGGGGGCGGCAACCCCGGTCTCGAGCACGGCGTCGCCCGCCGCGCCGGGGGGCTCGACGAGTGGGTGCACGCCACCATCCCGCTCGGGCGGATGCAGAGCCCCGACGAGACCGCGGCCGTGATCGTCTTCCTCGCCAGCGACGCGGCCAGCTTCGTCAGCGGTCAGGCCATCACCGTCGCGGGCGGCGCCCACGTCTGACCGTGACGACGTCACCCCGACGTCGTTCAGAGCGACCCCCTCGCCTCCCGGGTCGGGTCGCACCACATCGACGGACGCGAGGCTCTACCGTTCGTGGCGTGACGGCACCGCGGTCATGGGAACGCCAGGAACCCGACCGCCCCCCGACCCTCCCGGTGCCACCGGGCCCGGTCTCGAACGGGGAGTTCCTCCCTGCGGCCGCGACCGCGAACGACCGCGCGATCCGTCGCGCCATCCTGGCCGCGTCCGACGACGCCGCCCGGCACTCGGGTCTCGACCGCCGGCGGTTCCTCGAGACCACCGCCGCGATGGCCGTCACGCTCGCCGTCTTCAACCTGGCCGCGTGCTCCTCGAGCGGGACCACGCACGCCACGGCGCGACCCGGCGGACGATTTCGGGTTCCGCCGTCAACGGACCTCGCCGCGTGTGACCACGCGCTCGGCAGCCAGGCCGAGTTCGTGTTCGACGTCCACACCCATCACGTCATCCCGGCCGGCCCCTGGCGGCAACAAGCCCCCGAGACGGTGCAGCTCGTGCTGGGCATGCTGCCCCCCGAGTGCATGGCGGCCGACAAGCTCGAGTGCGTCAACCGCGCGACCTACCTCCACGACGTCTTCCTCGCCAGCGACACGACCGTGGCGCTGCTCTCGGACGTCCCGAACTCCGGTCCGGCCGACGCGCCCGTGCCCTTCCCCGACGCGGTCGGCACCCAGCAGCTGGTCACCCAGCTCGCCCACGGCGGCGCGCCCCGGCTCCTCGTGCACAACGTGATCGCCCCGAACTTCGGTGATCTCCGGGCTCGTCTCGACGACATGGCGATCAACGCCGCCACCGGACACGTGGCCGGATTCAAGGTCTACACCGCGTGGGGACCGAACGGTCAAGGCTTCTCGCTCGCGGACCCCGCGGTCGGGCTGCCGGTGATCCAGAAGGCGCACGACCTCGGCGTGAAGGTCTTCACCGCGCACAAGGGCCTGCCCCTGATGCGCTTCGATGCCACCCATAACGGACCGGACGACATCGTCGCGGTCTCGCGTCAGTTCCCCGACATGCAGTTCGTGGTCTTCCACGGGGCGTGGGACCCGAATCACCGAGAAGGGCCGTATGACCCCGGCGCCCAGTTCGGCATCGACACCCTGCTCCAAGCGCTCGACCGGCATCAGGTCCCAGCCCACGACAATGTCTGGGTCGATCTCGGCACCGTCTGGCGCCAGCTGATGACCGACCCCGACCAGGCCGCCCACGCCCTCGGGAAGCTCCTGACGCGAGTCGGGGACGACCGAATCCTCTGGGGCACCGATTCCATCTGGTACGGATCCCCGCAGGCTCAGCTCATGGCGTTTCGCGCCTTCGAGATCACCGCCGAGTACCAGGGTCGCTTCGGGTACCCGGCGCTCTCCGATGAGGTGAAACGCAAGGTGCTGGGCCTCAACGCGGCGCAGCTGTTCGGACTCGACCCGACGGCCACCCGATGCGCGCTCGCCACCGATCCGCTGACGGCCGCGCTACCCCAAGCCGCGCATCTGCGCGCCGATGGTGCCCTCCCCTCACCGTGGCGTCCCAACGGCCCGATAACCCGGCGCGAGGTGCTCGACTGGGTGCGATCACCGACGACCCGGTGGTCACCCGCCTAGCCCGCTCGACTAGAGCGATCGGGCCGCGCGGTGACCGTCGTACACCGCCCGGTCGACCGGGCGCACCGCGACGGCGTCGCCGACCCGCACCACCTCGGCCACCTGACCGTCGAGGGCGTGGAACAGCTCGTCGTTCGCGACCCCGTTGGTGCAGATCGCGACGGTGTCGACCTCGTCGATGGTCTCGAGCCGCCGGGACAGGACGTCGACGACGGTCACGCCGCGCTCACCGATGCCGGCCAGCGCGGTATTCGGCCGCCAGGTGACGCCGGCCTGCACCGCCCGGGGCAAGATCGCCGCTTGGGTCTCACCGTCGCAGGCCAGGAGCACCGGCAACGGGCACACCACGGTCGTCTCCCGACCCTGGGACGCGAGCAGCTCCGCGAGCCCGATTCCCTGGACGTGCCCGACGACGTCGAGGACCACCACCCGTGAACCGAGCGAGTCGGGGTCGCTGA
>DAIMHT010000266.1:0-2953 GCA_036723155.1 Actinomycetota bacterium | reverse complement strand
GGCACCGGCGACCTCGAGGTGCAGTCCGCCGGCGAAGAGGGCGACACCCTCTTCGGGAACGTCCGTCACCCCGACGGCGTGCAGGAGGAGATCTACCGGGAGATGGAGGAGCACGTCACGCACACCAGCGACGCCGACGCCATCGGCGAGGCCGTCGCCCGGGCGGTGCGCGACCACGGCGGCGACCGCCGGGCGGGGGAGGGCGTCGCCGACAAGGTCGAGCAGCTCGCCCGCCTCCGCGACGAGGGCCACATCACCTGGGACGAGTTCGAGCAGCGCAAGAACCGGATCCTCGACGACCTGTAGCGCGCCCCAGGCCCGGATCAGGGCTCGAGCGGTCCCGCGCCGTCGACGGCCCGCACCGCGAAGGCGCGGGGCTCCAGCCCGGTGAGCGTCCGGTACCGGTCGCCGGCCCTGGTGAGGACCTCCTCGCGCCGGTCGGGGGCGGTGACCGCGACCACGCAGCCACCGAAGCCGGCGCCGGTCAACCGGGCGCCGATCGCGCCCGCATCCAGCAGGGCCTCGACGAGCGTGTCGAGCTCGGGGGTCGAGACGCGGAAGTCGTCGCGGAGGCTGGCGTGACTGTTGCCCATCAGCGCGCCCAGCGTCGTCACGTCACCTCGACGCAAGGCCTCGACCGCAGCGACCACGCGGGCGTTCTCCGACACGACGTGTCGAGCGATCGGGTCGTCGGCCACCTGGGCCGTCGTGGCGTCCCGTAACGCGGGCAGACCGAGGCGGCGCGCGGCCGCGGCGCAGGCCTCGCGTCGCTCTGCGTACGCGCTCGACTCCAGGGAGCGAGCCAGACCCGAGTGCACGACCCCGACGGCCAGCGTCGCCGGCAACGGCA
Source organism: Actinomycetota bacterium (assembly GCA_036723155.1). Lineage (GTDB taxonomy): Bacteria > Actinomycetota > Acidimicrobiia > IMCC26256 > PALSA-555 > PALSA-555. The sequence continues at coordinate 2,103 of DAIMHT010000266.1, read as the reverse complement.
CCGGGACGACGTCCAGGGTCCGACAATCGAGGAACAAGGCCGCGTCTCGCCGCCCGAACACCGACGCCAGCTGATCCATGAGGCCAACCGGCACGCCGGTGGCGAGGACCTCGACGTCGCGCGCCGCGCGTGCGAGCTCGACCCGGTCCGCGTCGCCGGTCGGCGGGCCTCCCAGCGCACCGACCAGGGCGACGCACAGCGCCGCGCTCGAGGACAGGCCGGACCCGATCGGGACCGTCGAGGACACCGCCAGGTCGACCCCCGACACGGGCCCGAACCGGTCGGACACCACGTGGGTCGCGGCGGCGACGAACCGACCCCACCCGGTCTCCGCCGTGGGCGACGGGCCGCGGGCCGGGAGGTCGACGCGCCCCTCGGCGTCGAGGGACTCCGCCCGGACCCGGACCGCACGCCCCGGCGTGGCGCCCACGACGCAGTCCCGGTCGATGGCCATCGGCAGGCAGAAGCCGTCGTTGTAGTCGGTGTGGTCACCGATGAGGTTGACGCGCCCCGGGGCCCGGGTCAGCCGAACCCGACTCGGATCGCCCCCGAGCCGACCGACGATCGCCGAGACACGCGAGTCCACCGGCTCACGGTACGACCGCGTCCCGCGCCCGGGCGGGCGACGGAACCGTCCCGGGGTGCGGCCGCGGCGCGAACGCCGAGCCGTATGCTCACGGCCATGGAACGCATCCGGAACTCGTGGGAGCTCGCCAAGGTGTCGTGGTCGGTCCTGCGGTCCGACAAGGCCCTCGCGGTGTTCCCGGCCCTGTCCGCAGTCGTGGGCCTCATCGTCCTCGGGATCTTCGCCGGGCTCGTCGCCGTCACCGGCGTGAACAACACGCACGGGACCAGCCTGCGCGGCATCGGCTACGTGTTCATCGTGCTCGCGTACATCGGGTTGGCCTTCGTCACGACGTACTTCCTCGGCGCGCTCGTGCACGGCGCGAACGAGGCGCTCGAGGGCCGGCGCGCCGAGCTCGGCGAGTGCTTCGCGGCGGCGAACGCCAAGCTGCACCGCCTGTTGCCGTGGGCCGTGGTGCAAGGCACCGTCTCGATCATCATCCGCGCCATCGAGGAGCGCTTCGGGTTCGTCGGTCAGCTCATCGGCAGCCTGCTGGGCGCGGCGTGGGCGATCGTGACGTTTCTCACCGTCCCGATCATCATGCTCGAGGACCTCGGTCCCATCGACGCGTTGAAGCGCTCCGGCAACCTGTTGAAGCAGTCGTGGGGCGAGAACATCGCGGCGCAGTTCGGCTTCGGCTTGTTCGGCCTCATCGCCATGCTGCCCGCCGTCGTCGTGTTCGCCCTGGCCGCGGCGACCGGCAGCCTCGTCGTCATGATCCCCATCGGTGCCGTCGCGGTGGCGTGGGCGCTCGTCGTCGCCCTGGCCCTCTCGGCGCTCACCGGCATCTACCGCACCGCGCTCTACCGGTTCGCGGTCGATGGTGTGGAGCCCCCGGCGTTCGCCGGTGCCGATCTGCAGCACGCCTTCGGTCCCCGGCGCCGCCCCTTCGGGAACAACTGACCTCGCCCGTCGCCGGGCCACCCCGGCGATGGTGGTCCCGCGTCGGGCTACGCGCCGCGGAGCCGCGCCGCGGCGTGCTCCGGCACGACGGGGTTGAACAGGGTGCCGCTGCCGAGCTCGGCCGCGGCGACGTAACGGGCCACCGACGCCGCCCGCCACGTCGGCGCGAGATGGACGTGGAGGTGAGCGTCCGGAAGGCCGGGCTGTTGGTGCACCCACAGCATGTAGGGAACGGGACGGTCGAAGAGTCGGTCGTAACGCCCGAGGATGTCGACCAGCGCGTCGGCGAGCCCGATCCGGCCCTCGTCCGGGAGGCCAGGCAGCCCGGTCACGTGCTCGACCGCCGCCAGGAGCACGCCGAAGGGCCAGCCGGAGGCGAACGGCACCCAGCCGAGCCAGCCGTCACGCTCCACGACGACGCGCGTCCCGTCGGCCCGCTCGCGGGTGACTTCGGTGCAGATCACGCAGCCGTGCTCGGCCGAGCGGGCGGTCTCCCGGGCCGGAACCGGGGGCACGAACGAGAACCCGTAGATCTGGCCGTGGGGATGGTCGATGGTCGCCCCCACCTCCCGGCC
>DAIMHT010000265.1:0-2953 GCA_036723155.1 Actinomycetota bacterium | reverse complement strand
CGTTGGTGCGCTGGGCGAGGGTGGGGTTCCAGATGAGCACCCCGCCGGGGCGGCCTCGGAAGATCGCGACGTTCCCCAGGTCGGTCCCGACGTAGTACGTGTTCCGTGCGTACCAGGCGACGGCGCCGATCCCGACGCCGATCACCACCACGATCGGGAGCGCCCAGCGCACGAAGCGCCAGAGCCGCCGCCGCCGGCCCTGGCGTGGAGTGTCCGGCGCCGGCTCTCCGGTCGGGCGGGGCGGCTCCTCGGTCGGCTCTTCCGGGTTGACGGCGGGAACCGCGGCGGTGGGCTCGTCATCGTCCACGACATCGATGACGAGGACGGTGATGTTGTCGATGCCGCCCCCGGCGTTCGCCGCCGCGATGAGGCGCTGGGCGGCGCGGTTCGGCTCGTGCTCGTCGGCGAGGATCGTCCGGATTTCCTCCTCCGAGACCATGCCGGTCAATCCATCGGAGCAGAAGAGCAGCCGGTCGCCGCTCGACAGCTGGGTCGGGTACAGGTCGACGTCGACGTCCGGGTCGATACCGAGCGCCCGGGTGATCATGGAGCGGCGAGGGTCGGCTTCGGCCTCCTCGGGGGTGATCTCGCCCGCTTGGATGAGCTCCTCGACCAGGCTGTGATCGGTGGTGAGGCGCTCCAACCGCCCGTCGTGCAGGAGATACGCGCGGGAGTCGCCGACGTGGCCGAGCAGCAGGGTGCCACCGGTGGCGAGCGTCGCCGCGGTGAGCGTGGTGCCCATCCCGCGCAGGCGCTCATCGGTTGTCGACTTGTCGTACACGGCCGCGTTGGCGGCGGTCACGGCGTCGCGAATGCCTTCCCCCGAGGTCACTGCGGCGCGCAGGGCTTCGAGTGCGGTGGCGCTGGCGACCTCGCCGGCCTGGTGGCCGCCCATGCCGTCGGCGACGGCGACGAGCCCGAGCTGATCGTCGACCAGGTAGGCGTCCTCGTTGTGACCGCGGACCTTGCCGACGTCGGTGGCGGCGCCGATGACCAGCCGGATCGTCATCGGACGAGCTCCCCGACGGTCTGGCCGAACTGCACCCGGTCACCGCGTCGCAGCCGGGTGGGGGCGGCGACGGTTTCCCCGTTCACGAAGGTGCCATTGCGGGAGCCGAGGTCCTCGACGAACACGTCGTCTCCCCGCCGGAACAGGCGGGCGTGGACGGTCGACACGAAATGGTCGTCGGGCAGGACGATCCCGCAGCCGCCGCCCCTACCGACGGTGAGCTCCTCACCGAGCGGGTACACCTCGCCTTCCTGCTCGGCGGGCTCGATGATCTTCAGCCGCGCGCCCCGTCGCTCCTTGCGGCCTGCTTTGGGCTCCGCCGCGGGCTCGTCGCCGGGAAGGGGGGCGCGCATCTCCCGAACCACCACCTGGACCACACGCCAGAGAAACAGATAGAGGAGCGCCAGGAAGCAGAACTTCAGGATCGTTAAGACCGATTCGGGCACGGCACCCCTGTGTCCAGCGCCGGCGGGATCCCGCGGCGCCTCCGCCTCACGACTCCTCGAACCGCAGTGTGGTCGAACCGATCTTTATCTCGTCGCCGTCCTGGAGCATGTGCTCGCGGATCGGCGAACCGTTGATGAGGGTGCCGTTCATCGAACCGAGGTCGTTGACGACGAATCCTTGTCCGGAGGGCCGGATCTCGGCGTGACGCCGCGAGGCCCTCGGGTCGGCGATCACCACCGTGGAATCTGGTGCTCGTCCGATCATCGCGGCGTCCTCGGCGAGCGGGATGCGCCGGCCGTCGGGGAGCACGATCGACCCGACGCGACCACCTTCGTGGATCTCGGCCGCGACGTCGCACTCACCGTCGCGGAGCTCGTCGTCGGCGACGAGGGTGACGGTGACGGGGCCGACGAAGTGGTAGCCCTCGGCCCGGGCGTGCTCGCGGGCGACCTCGGCCAGTTCACGGGCCAAGGCGTCGGCGAACTCGTGGAACCGGTCGAAGTCGGCGGGGGACAGGTACACGCCGATGTTGTTCGGCGCGATCGGCACCCCGTCGACCCCGACGGTGCGTTCCCCGTCGAGGGTGCGGGTCACCTTCCGGCCCACCTCGACGGGCTGGAGCCCGCTGGGAAAGGCCTTGCCGAAGGTGCCCTCGACGAGCTGCTCGAGACGGCGTTCGAAACCCTGGAGTCCCACGGGGAGCGAGTGTACGGCGGCGCCGCCCGAAACGGGCTGCCAGACTCCCCTCCGGAGGGAGATTCGGCCGTGGACGCGGAACGCGAGGGGGCCGGCCGGTGGCCGTGTGCGGGCCGTCGGGACCCGCGGCCTGACCCCCAGGGGTGCGGTTCGGCGCTCGGCCCCGGCCAATGCACGCGTCGTCGGAGCGCCCCGGCGGGACGGATCGCGGGAGGACCCTGACATGGCGGGCCAGTCGAACGGGCTCTTCGACCTCACCGACCGGGTGGCGGTGGTGACCGGCGCGACGAAGGGCATCGGGCGCGCCGTCGCCGAGGGTCTCGCTCAGGCCGGGGCCGCGGTCGTGGTGTCCAGCCGAAAGCAAGCTCTCTGTGAGAGCGTCGCCGCCGAGATCGCCGCGGCGACCGGTCAGGACACGTTGGGTCTGGCGTGTCACGTGGGCGACTGGGACGCGGTGCCGTCGTTCGTCGAAGCGGTCTACGACCGGTTCGGCCACGTCGACGTGCTGGTGAACAACGCCGGCATCAACCCGGCCCCGACGCCGGTCGTGGACGTGACCCGGGAGTATTGGCGCAAGCTCCAGTCCGTGAATCTCGAGGGACCGTTGCGGATGAGCGCGCTCGTCGCCCCGCGGATGCGAGATCACGGTGGTGGCAGCATCATCAACGTCGCCTCGGTGGGCGCGTACGTCGGTGGCGCCGGCAACTCGGCGTACGCGGCGAGCAAGGCGGGGCTGGTCGTCCTCACCAAGGTCATGGCGCGCGAGTGGGCCCCGTGGAAGGTGCGGGTCAACGCGATCTC
>DAIMHT010000264.1:0-2960 GCA_036723155.1 Actinomycetota bacterium | reverse complement strand
GAGCATCTCCTCCTGGCGGGGTGACGTCATCGCCCCGAGCAGCTCCTCGGGGCGCTCGGCGAGGTTCTGCAGCGCCTCGGGGTTCGCAGGGTCGACGTCACCGAGCCGGGCTCGCAACACGACCGGGTCCACCTCGTAGGCGGACACGTAGTCGGTGGCGAGGCTCACGAGCCGCTCCCGCACCCACGGCGTCGAACGGGTCGCGGCGTGGACGACCTCGTGCAACGCGACCGTGAACCGCAGATCGGCGCGCTCGAGGGACCAGGCCTCCTCGAACGCGTCGATGTTGGGGACGACGAAGCACAGCGACGGTGGATCCGCGGCGGGCAGCGGCAGGTCATAGCGACCCAACGCGTGCTGGGCGAGGTAGCCGATCATCGAGCCCGCCTGCACGCCGAGCAGCAGTGGCGCCAGCATCGGCATGACGGCCGAGAACGGGTCGCCGGCGGCGGGCGCGCCGGGCTGGTCGGTCGCGCCCGCGAGGGCTTGCCCGAGGGTGGTGGCGAGCGCCTCGAGCACCGGCTTCAGGGCCTCGAGGTGAAGGTCGACCCAGCCGGTCCGGCCGGTGGCCTGGACCCGGGTGGCGAACGTCGCGCTGAGCCCGGTCTCGGCGACGATATGGGTCTGCGCGGCACGGGCGAGCTCGTCGAGCTGGGTCGTGGCCGCGGTGTCGACGGGACGCTCGGGCGCCCCGTCGGTCGCCACGTGCCGGGCGACTTGGGTCGCGATCTCCCAGTTGACGGGCCCGCCGGCCTGCAGCATCCGCATCAGCTGATTCAGGTCGAGGTCACCGAACCCGAACGGCAGCATCGGCTCCTCGCCGGGTTGAGGGGCGCCGCTCACGCGGCCAGTCTATGAATGTGACTTCGATCGCCGTTACGGGGGCATCGGGCCTCGTCGGCCAGCGGTTGCTGCCGGTGCTGGCCGACGACGCGTCGGTGACGCGTGTCGTGGCGCTCGACATGCGTCCCCCGCGTCGACGGGCCCGCGGGCTCGAGTTCCATCTCGTCGACGTCTCTCGAGCCGAGCTCAAGCCGCTGCTCGAGGGCATCGACGTCCTGGTCCACCTCGCGTCGGTCGTCGATCCGGTCCCCGACGAGTCGCTCATGGCCCGCGTGAACGTGGACGGGACCCGCCGGGTGCTGGACGCGGCCGCGGCGGTCGGGGTCCGCCGGGTCGTGCGGGTCTCCAGCGCCTCGGTCTACGGCGCCTGGGCGAACAACCCGGTGCCGCTCACCGAGGACTCCCCGCTGCGTCCCAACCCGGGGTTCTCGCCCGCGGTGCAGGCCGCCGAGGTCGAACGACTCCTCGCCGAATGGCGGGACGACCATCCGGGCGTCGTCGTGACGACGCTGCGCGCCGCGCCGGTGCTCGGGCCCGGCGCCGAGCGGCTCCCGTCCCGGATCCTGTTGGGGCGGCCCCCGCTCCGGGTGCGGGGCGCCGCGCCACCGGTCCAGGCCGTCCACGTCGACGACCTCGTCGCGGCATTAGGGCTGGTCGGGCTCGCTGACCACCCAGGCACGTTCAACGTCGCGTCCGACGGCTGGCTGGACCACGACCAGGCCCGGCGGCTGCTCGAGCCGTCCCGGATCCCGCCGCTCCCGGCGGACCTGCTCGAACGGGTGTTGCGCGTCACGTGGGAGATCGGAATCGGCGACGTCCCCCCCGGGGTCGTGCCGTACCTCGTGCACCCGTTGGTCATCGCCAACGACCGGCTCCGGGCTCTCGGGTGGGTGCCCCGCCACGACAACGAGCAGGCCATCGTCGACGGGCTCGACTCGCTGGGACCCCCGCTGTCGAAGGTCCGGTGGGTGGCGCTCGCCGGTGGCGCCGCCGCCGGCGCCGCGGTTACGGCGTGGCTGCTGGGGCGCCGCTGGCGGCGAGGTGCCCGGCGCGCCACTCGTCCCAGTCGGGCGTGAAGTACCGGACGCGCGTCTTCTTGTACTCCTTGATCGACCAGAGCAGCGCGTAGTCGTCCACGCCGGTCTCGTCGCGGATCGCCGCGATGGTCGTCTCGCAGTCGCGGCTGTGCTTGCCGTGCACCATCGTGAACACCGAGTACGGCCAGTCCGGGTACGTCGGGCGCCGGTAGCAGTGGCTGACGAGCGCGAAGCCGGCCATCTGGGGACCGATGTCGTCGAGGCGATCCTCGGGAACCGCCCACACCCCCATCGCGTTGGCCTTGAACCCCGCGGTGCGGTGGTTCATCACCGCCGCGAAGCGCCGCATCAGCTTGCGCTCCTTGAACGACGCCAGCAGTCCGAGGACGTCGTCCTCCGAGCAGCCGAGCTCGGCGGCCTGCGCGGCGAACGGCCGCTCCACGAGCGGGAGGTCCTCCTGGACGACCCGGATCGCGGCGATCTCCAGATCCGAGAGCACCGGCGCGTCCATGTGCTCGCGCCGTTCCGGACGTTCGTGGTCCGCCACCGCGACCTTGGCGTCGGCCGCGGTCTGACCGGTCATGTCGAGCTTCACGCCGATCTTGTACAGCCGCAACGTGGGGAGCTTGCGGGTGACGATCGCACCGGACTGCTGGTGGAGCACGTCGAGGTGCTCGTCGAGCGACTCCCCGGGTGGGACCGCGATCGTGTACCAGAGGTTGTACGCGTGGTTGCGCTTGTAGTTGTGGCTCACACCCGGATGGGCGCTGATCGTCGCCGCGGCCTCGTCGACCCGGTCGGGGTCGATTCGAGCCGCCACGAGGGAGGAGTTGTAGCCGAGGGCCCGGGTGTCGAAGATGGCGGAGAGCTGGCGGAGGACCCCGGCGTCCTTCACCGCCGCGACGCGCGCCCGGACGTCGGGCTCGGAGAGGCCCAGCCGCTCGCCCAGCGCGGCGAAGGGGCGAGGCTCGAGGGGGAAGTCCCACTGCACCGCGTTCAGGAGCTCACGGTCCTGGTCGGTCAGGGTCTGGTCACTCATGTCGATCCCATCGTGGCGGCCAGTGGGCGGACCGGCAAATT
>DAIMHT010000263.1:0-2961 GCA_036723155.1 Actinomycetota bacterium | reverse complement strand
GCGGAGGCGGACGGGCTGCGCGCCGCGAAGCGCTGAGTCGGGCTCAGTCGAGCTCCAGGGCCCGGGCGTCGAGGATCCCGGGCTCGGCCCGGAGACGGTCGACGACATCACGGGGGACGGGCTCGTCGGTGGAGATCGCCATGAGAGCCGGGGCGCCCTCGGCGTTGGTGCCGACGTCCATGTCGGCGATGTTGACGCCGGCAGTGCCGAGGATGGTGCCGACGGTGCCGATCATCCCGGGCTCGTCGGTGTTGCGGACGACGAGCATGTGCTGGGAGGGGGGCACGTCGACGCTGTGGCCGTCGATCCCGACGATGCGGGGCGCGGCGCGTTTGCCGAACAGGGTGCCGGCCACGTGCACCGGTCCCTGCTGGCGTTCGCCGCGCAGGGTGATGAGGTTCACGTAGTCGAGCGCGGACGACGACGTCGTCTCCCGGACGTTCACCCCGCGGCTCTGCGCCAGCTGGGGGGCGTTCACGAACGAGACCGGCTCATCGACGACGCGCTGCAACGCCCCTTTGAGGACGGCGAGGGTCAAGACGCGGCAGTCGTAATCGGCGATCTCGCCTTCGTAGGAGATCTCCAGCGAGTCCACGACACCGCCGGCGAGGGCGGTGAAGAGCCGTCCGAGCCGCTCCGCGAGCGGCAAGAAGGGTTGCACGGTGGCGTTCGCCTCGGTGGCGGCCAGGTTCACGGCGTAGGGGACGAACTCGCCCCGGAGGGCGAGGACGACCTGCTCGGCGATGGTCTGGCCGGCCTTGTCCTGCGCTTCTGCGGTCGACGCGCCGAGGTGGGGGGTGACGACGACGGTGGGCAGCGCGAACAACGGCGACTCCGTGGTCGGCTCGGTGGCCCAGACGTCGATGGCGGCGCCTTCAACCCGGCCCTCGCGGAGCGCGTCGGCGAGCGCGCCCTCGTCGATAATGCCGCCCCGGGCGGTGTTGACGATCCGCAAGGTGGGCTTGGCGTGCGTGAGGAGGTCGGCGTCGACGAGCCCGATCGTGTCGGGCGTCTTGGGGAGGTGGATGGTCAGGAAGTCGGCTTGGCGGACCAGCTCGTCGAGGGCGGGGACGAGCGTGACGCCGAGCTGGCGGGCCCGGTCCGCGCTCACGAAGGGGTCGTAGGCGAGGAGCTGCATCCCGAAGGCGTGCGCTCGTTGGGCCACGAGGACCCCGACTCGGCCCAGGCCGACGATGCCGAGCGTCTTGGCGTGCAGCTCCACGCCTTCCCAGCGGGACCGGTTCCACTCGCCGTGCCGGAGATCAGCGTCGGCTTGGGGCACGTTGCGGGCCTGGGCGAGCAGGAGCGCCATGGTGTGCTCCGCCGCGGAGAGGACGTTGGACTGGGGGGCGTTGACGACCATGACGCCGCGTTTGGTCGCAGCGTCCACGTCGACGTTGTCGAGCCCGATCCCGGCCCGGCCCACGACGACGAGCTTCGCGGCCGCGGCGAGGAGCGCGTCGTCGACGCGGGTGGCGCTGCGAATGACGAGCGCGGCGGCGTCGTGCACCGCGTCCCGCAGCGCGTCGGGCGTGAGCCCGAGCTGTTGGTCCACCTCGAGGCCGGCGGCCCGCATGGCATCGAGACCGCGCGCCGCGAGCTCCTCGGTGACGAGCACGCGGGGGGTCACGACGGCCGAGGGTAGTGGCGTGACCGGCGCGCGACGACGATTAACGCGGGCGGCCGGGCGGACCAATGGGTGATCGTGCGTGGCGCGCCGGAACCGACGAGCCCGTCGGGGCGAGCGCTCGGGGTCCGGGCCGGGTCGGGGACCGCGGTCAGCGGAGCAGCTTGGTGAGCCGCTCGAGGCCTTCGACGAGGTCTTCGTCGCCAAGCGCGAACGACATCCGGGCGTAGCCCGGGGCCCCGAAGGCCTCCCCGGGGACCATCGCGACCTTGGCCTCCTCGAGGGCCAGCTCGCACAGCTCGAGGCTGCTCATCGGGGTGCGGCCCCCGAGCTCGCGTCCGAGGACACCCCGGAAGGACGGGAAGCAATAGAAGGCCCCCTGGGGTTCGAGGCATTCGACGCCAGGAATGGCGGAGAGCAGCTCGTGCATGGTGCGCCCGCGGCGCTCGAACGTGGCGCGCATGACCGCGACGGCGTCGAGGTCGCCGGTGACGGCGGCGAGCGCGGCGCGTTGGGCGACGTTGGTGACGTTGGAGGTCAGATGGGACTGCAGGTTCGTCGCGGCCGCGACCACGTCGCGGGGCCCGATCATCCATCCGACGCGCCATCCCGTCATGGCGTAGGTCTTCGCGACACCGTTGACGACCACGCAGGTGTCGGCCAGCTCGGGGACGACGACCGGCATCGACGAGAAGCGATGCGCCCCGAAGGTCAGGTGCTCGTAGATCTCGTCGGTGACGACCCAGATGCCGTGCGCGACCGCCCAGCGTCCGATCGCCTCGACCTCCGCGGGCGGGTAGACGGCCCCGGTGGGGTTGCTCGGGGACACGAACAGCAGCGCCTTGGTCCGCTCGGTGCGGGCGGCGTCGAGCGCGTCGACCGAGACCCGAAAGCCGGTGTCCTCGGTCGTGGTGAGCGGGACCGGGACGCCGTCGGCGAGGGCGATGGCCTCGGGGTAGGTGGTCCAGTACGGGGCCGGGAGCAGCACCTCGTCGCCGGGGTTGAGGAGCGCCTGGAACGCCTCGTAGACGGCCTGCTTGGCGCCGTTGGTGACGACGACGTGCGCCGCCTCGCAGGGATATCCGGAGTCGCGTCGCGTCTTGGCGGCGATGGCGTCGCGCAGCTCGGGGAGTCCCGGGGTCGGCGTGTACCGATGGTTGCGGGGGTCGAGGCACGCCGCGGCCGCGGCTTCGACGATGTGCGCCGGAGTGGCGAAGTCGGGCTCGCCGGCGCCGAACCCGATGACGGGCTCGCCCGCGGCGCGCAGCGCTTTCGCTTGGGCGTCGACGGCGAGGGTCGCCGATTCGGTGATCGCCGCGATCTTGCGGGACAGG
>DAIMHT010000262.1:0-2982 GCA_036723155.1 Actinomycetota bacterium | reverse complement strand
TGCAGGTCGGCGCGGAACGCCTCGTCGGACTCCGAGAGTCGCAGGTCCATCGGCGCGGGAGCGTACGCCGGGTTCTGACGAAGCGTCAGATCGGCCCGACCGCAGTCCGCGCGCGGCTGGTCAGCACCGTGTCCCGAGCGCGGGAGGGCGGAGGTCGATCAGGTACCGGTCGATCGCGGTGTCGACGCAGGTGTTGCCAGACGCGTACGCGGTGTGCATCGCGCTGTTGACGGTGAGCAGCACCGCGGACTGCAGCTCGTGGGAGAGACCGGTCGCCCAGGCCAGCGGCGTGGCCGGATCGTCGGTGTTGCCGACGACGACGATGGGTGGGGAACCGATGGCGTGGGGCAACGGCGGGGTTTGCACCGGGACCGGCCACACCGCGCAGGCCAGGCTGTTGTTGACGACGGAGCGCCCGACCCGAGGCGCGACCTGGGCCGCCTGGTCTTCGATGGCGCGCAGCCCGGCCACGCCGCCCACGTCGGGTCCGTCGAGGCATCCGATGGCGAGAAACGCGTCTTGGGACTGGTCGTACGTGCCGTCGGAATGGCGGCCGGTGTACACGTCGGACGATTGCAGCAGCGCACTGCCGTTGCCGGCATCGGCGGTGGCCAGGGCATGCCCGAGGTCGGGCCACGCCTGCTGGCCCCGGTAGAGGAACTGCGTGACCCCGATGTCGAACTCGGTCCCGTTCACCGTTCGGCCCTTCCCGGCGCCGTCGGCGGGCAGCGGGCTGGTTCCAACGCGAGCGCGCAGGGCGTCGTACGCCGCGGGGCTGTTGCCGTTGGCGTGGAACGGGCAGGTGGTGTCGGTGGCGCACGACTGGAGGAAGAGGTCGAGGTCGTGCTCGAAGCCTTGGGCTTGCTGGACCTGTTGCGCCGCGGCGTCCAACGCGGGGTCGACGGCGCCGTCGAGCACCATCGCCCGGACGTGGGTGGGGAAGCGGTCGGCGTAGAGCGAGCCGAGATAGGTGCCGTACGAGTATCCGAGGTACGTGAGGCGCTTGTCGCCGAGAGCGGCCCGGATCCGATCCATGTCGCGGGCGGCCCGCTCCGTCGACAGGTACGGAAGCTCGGCGCCGGCTTTCGCCTGGCACTGGGCGACGAAGGCGCGCACGCCCGCGAGGAGGGCCTGGCGGGCGGCGTCGTCCCGAGGGGCGAAATCAAGGTTGTAGAGCGAATCGAGGTTCGGGGTGCACTCGACCGGTGCGCTCGCGCCGGTCCCGCGCGGATCGAAGCTCACGAGGTCGAACCGGTCGCGGATGGTCCCGGGGAGCGTCGACGAGAAATCGCGCAGGAACTGGATCCCGGGTGCGCCCGGCCCGCCGGGGTTCATCAGGAGAGACCCGATGCGCTGCTGGGGGTTCCGGGCCGGCACCCGTCCGATCGCGAGGGTGATCGTCGGGCCGCCGGTGACGGTGTCGTCCAGGGGGACCTTGAGCCGGGCGCATTGCACGCCGCCACCACACGCGGTCCAGCGGAGCGTCGAATGCGGCACCGCCGACGCGGCCGAAGCGGTGCCCGGCGCCACGCCGACGAGGAGCGCGACGAAGAGGAGGGCGGCGAGCGCGCGCCGGGGTGGGGGGAGCACGGAGCGAGCGTATGCGCCGAGGGCTACGGGAACGCCGCGGCGATGTCCCGCAGGAACGGCGCGATGTCGGCGCGATCTCGCAGGAATCGGCCGAGTGCGAGGGAGATGAGGGTGACACCGGCCTCGGCGAGACGCGGGACGTCCTCCAAGGTTCGGGTCAGATCGAGACCACCGTCGTCGCGGGTGGCGACGGCGATGCCGGCACGGACGCCGAGGTCGGCCGGGTCGCGGCCCACCTCCCGGTACGCAGCGCGGATCTTCTCGATCCCCGTGGTCAGGTCACCGAAGGGCATGACACCGACCGGGAGCCAGCCGTCTCCGAGCGCGGCGATGCGGCGGGCGGTGGCGTCGGTCGGACCGCCGCCGAACCAGATGGGGATGCCGCCCGCCTGGCGGGGACGCGGCTCGCACCACAGCTCGCTGAAGGTGACCGTCGTCGAGGTGAACGACACCGGTGGTGGCTCGCTCCAGAGGGCTCGACACGCTCGCACCGTGTCGTCGAGCCGCGCGGCGCGGCCTTGGAACGGCTGGCCCGGGTCGGTGAACTCCTCGGGCTGCCAGCCCGTTCCGACACCGAGGTCGAGTCGTCCTCCGCTGAGCACGTCGAGCGTCGCCGCGGTCTTGGCGAGGAGGAGTGCCGGCCGGAGGGGGGCGATGAGCACGCCCGTAGCGAGCCGGACCCGCTCGGTGGCTCCGGCGATCGCGGCGAGGGTCGTGAGCGGCTCGAGCCACGGTTCCGACGGCGGGTACGGGAAGGTGCCGAACGGGTACCGGTCGGTTCGAGGCCCGATGGCGAGGTGGTCTGGCAACACCAGCTGGTGCACCCCGGCCTCGTCGGCGGCGTGGGCAACCTCGAGTACCGCGGCCAAGTCGTGGCCAAACAGGCGCGACAGTCCCGAGATCGTGATCGAGATCCCGGGGCGAGGGGTCACCGCGGGCTTGCGGGCCCCCGGCGGACACGCCCGCGGGGCGCGGGGGGACCGTTCGAGAGATGGCCGGGGCGCCTCACGCGGGGCAGCATACGGGGATGTCGACACCGCCCCGCCTGGAAGGAAAGGTCGCCCTCATCACCGGGGCCGGGAACGGCATGGGTCGAGCGGCGGCGTTGCTGTTCGCGTCCGAGGGTGCCCGGATCGTCGTCGCGGACGCCGTCGAGGCCGGCGGCGCGCTGACGGTCGACTCGGTACGGGACGGGGGCGGCGACGCCGTCTTCGTGCACGTCGACGTCTCCGACGCGGACCAGGTGTCGTCGATGGTCGACGCGACGATGCAGCAGTACGGAGGACTGCACGTCCTCTACAACAACGCCGGGATCTTCCCGGCCGACGACGCCGGCGTCACCGACACGCCCGAGGCCACGTGGGATCGGGTGATGGACGTGAACCTCAAAGG
>DAIMHT010000261.1:0-2990 GCA_036723155.1 Actinomycetota bacterium | reverse complement strand
CATGTTCCCGCCGCGGGAGGCTCGAGCGCTGCTTGGGGCCAGTTTCGAGAGCGTGACCGAGCGGCGACTCACAGCGCCGGTCGTGGTGCCCGATCCTGGCCCGGTCCTTCGCCACGCTGCGTCGACCGCGGCTGCCCACACGAGCACGAGAGATAACCCGGAGGTGATCGACCGGATGGAGGCGCATGTCGCGTCGGTCATCGCCCGCGAGGGCAGCTTTCGGACGACGAGCGACACCGCGCTGTTCGTCGCTCGTTGATCGAGGCGACGCCCGTGACGGCGCAGACCGGCAGCGACCGATTCGGTCAGCTGGTGGCGGCCGGCGCTCCGTAGGTGACGTCGACCTCGGTGACCAGCCCGTCCGCGCCGAGCTTGAGGGTCTCGGCGACCAGGGTGCCGTCGTGGTTTCGGTAGACGATCGTCAGCTGGTCCACGCCGGTGAGCACCTCGACGAGCGTGAAGTGCAGGTGAGGCAGGCGGCGCAGCCCGTCCTCGTAGTAGGACTGGACCGCGGCTTTGCCGCGCAGCCGTCCTCCCGAATCCGGTCGGAGCTGGGCGATGACTGGTGAGCAGGCCGTGACGTCGTCGGAGAAATGCTCGACGACTCGATCTGCCCGGTGCGCGTTGAACGCGTCGAGCCACGCTTGCGCGATGGCGACCGCCCGAGCCGGGGTGACGGTGGGCACACCAATTGGTACCGATCGCGCCCGGGACCGGTCAAGCGAACCCGACCCGGGCGCGTTCGAGGGACCCACCCTGGTCGTGGGTGGTCGCGAGTGGAGGAGTCCCGTGTCAGACTCCGGGGGTCGTGGGCACCGTCTCCGCCGTTGCGTCGCTGGGGTCGCGCGCCGACGAATGGGATGCCCTCGTCGACGCGAGCCCCCACCCGTCTCCGTTTCTGCGGTCCCGGTGGTTGAGCGCGATGGCGGGACCGAACACGCAGTTCGTGCTCGTCCTCGCCGACGGTTGCCTGACCGGCGGGGTCGCCGTGGACACCGACCGTCGCCGCGGGATCGCTCGGGGTCGCATCCCCGGCACCGGTCCCCTCGCGCCGCACAACCTCGATCTGCTCGCAGCTCCCGGAGCGGAGCGGGCGGTATGTGCCGCGCTGCTCGAGCATCTTGGCTGCCACCGGTCGTGGATCGCGGATTTCTATGGTGTCCGGGCGGACAGTCTCCTCGCCGCGCGCCGGTCGGACCGTTCCGACCGATCAGAGTGCGTCGGTCGGCACCGCCTCGCACTTGAGCACGAGTCGATCGCTCCGGTTCGGCGATCGGTGGTCACCAGGTGTCGATGCAGGACCGTTTCTTCTCCGTCCGCGCGGGAGGAGCCCAGTCGTCGAACGCGGCGGTGATCCACCGTCTCGATGCGGCGGGGTCGATGACGTCGTCGAGCTCGAAGTAGCTGGCGGAGTTGAGTGCCTGGCCGTTGGCGTAGGCGCGCTCGACCATCTCGGCGAACAGCTGGTCTCGTGCCACAGGGTCGGTGACCGCCTCGAGCTCGCGGCGGAAGCCGAGGCGGACGGCACCCTCGAGACCCATGCCGCCGACCTCGCCGGTTGGCCACGCGACGCAGAACGCCGGGGCCTTGAAGCTGCCGCCGGCCATCGCCTGGGCCCCGAGCCCGTAGCCCTTGCGGACCACGATGGTCCCGAACGGGACCGACAGGCTCGCCCCGACGACGAAGAGGCGCGATCCGTGGCGGACCTGGGCTCGGGCCTCGATGTCGGGCCCGACCATGAACCCGGGGGTGTCGCAGAGAAAGAGGAGCGGCAGGTCGAAGGCGTCGCAGAGCTGCATGAATCGTGCCGCCTTGTCGGCCCCGTCGGGGTCGATGGCACCCCCCAAGTGGGTCGGATCGTTGGCCACGATTCCGACCGGTCGCCCCTCGACCCGGGTGAGGGCGGTGACCATCCCCGCGCCGAACCCTCGCCGGAGCTCGAGGACGGAGCCGGTGTCGGCGATGCCGTCGATCACTGCCCGGATGTCGTACGCGCGGAGCCGGTTCTCGGGGACCAGGGACCGCAGCCGGTTCGGATCGGGACAGGTCCACGGGGCCCCGGTCGGCCCGTGGAAGTACGACAGGTACCGCTTCGCCACCGTGACGGCCTCGGCTTCGTCAGTGACCGCGACGTCGACGACACCGTTGGCGACTTGGACCGGGAGGGGGCCGATGTCGTCGGGCTGGTAGACGCCGAGACCGCCGCCTTCGATCATGGCCGGCCCGCCCATGCCGATGTTCGACCCTTCGGTCGCGATGATCACGTCACAACAGCCGAGCAGCGCGGCGTTGCCGGCGAAGCAGCGGCCGGACACGATGCCGACGAGCGGCACCAGGCCGGACAGCCCCGCGAACAACGCGAACGCGAGGCAGTCGAGCCCCGAGACCCCGGGCGCGTCGGTGTCACCGGGGCGGCCGCCGCCGCCTTCGGCGAAGAGCACGACCGGGCGGTGCTGGCGTTCCGCGAGCTCGAACAGCCGGTCCTTCTTGCGGTGGTTCTGGAACCCCTGGGTGCCCGCGAGGACGGTGTAGTCGTACGACATGACGACGGTCGGATGCCCGTCGACGGTGGCGACACCGCCGACGAGCCCGTCGGCGGGGGTGTTGCGGATCAGGTCGTCGACCGATCGGCGCCGCCGTTGCGCCGCGACCGCGAGGGGCCCGTACTCGACGAACGTGCCTGGGTCGCACAGGTCCTCGACGTTCTCTCGGGCCGTGCGTTGCCCGGTGCGGCGCCGCCGGGCGACCGCGTCGGGACGGGCCGCGTCGAGGCCGAGCGCATGCCGGTCTTGGACCGCGGCCAACGCCGGCGCGACCCCCGAGCCGTCGTCGGAGGCTGCCGGCCGATCGACGCGCTCCCCCACCGGGGCTTCCCGCAGCTCCACTTCGGCGAGCTGGTCGCCGGGCAGGACCGTCTGTCCGACCACGACCGTGAGGTGCTGCACGACGCCGTCACGCTCGGCGCTGACGACGTGCTCGAGCTTCATCGA
>DAIMHT010000260.1:0-2997 GCA_036723155.1 Actinomycetota bacterium | reverse complement strand
CTGCACCGAGGAGCCGCGACATG
Source organism: Actinomycetota bacterium (assembly GCA_036723155.1). Classification (GTDB taxonomy): domain Bacteria; phylum Actinomycetota; class Acidimicrobiia; order IMCC26256; family PALSA-555; genus PALSA-555. The sequence continues at coordinate 2,974 of DAIMHT010000260.1, read as the reverse complement.
TTCCAGTCGATCATCGTGGGGACCGACGGGTCCGACGGCGCCAGCCGGGCCGTGCGCGCCGCGGCGGCGCTCGGCACCCCCGGTGAGACCCGCCTGCACATCGTGTGCGTCGCCAAGCCGCCGAAGATGCAGGCCCTCGCCGCGGCCGAGAACGTCCCCACCGCCGCGCTCGGCACCTGGGAAGACGCGGCGAAGGACACCCTCGACACCGTGCTCGAACGGGCCGCGAGGGAGGGCCGCGACGCCGGGCTCGAGGTCGACACCCACACCGGCTACGGGAACCCGGCCGAGGTCCTCTGCGACTTCGCCGAACGGGTCCACGCCGACGTGATCGTCGTCGGCAACCGCGGCATGCAAGGACCGCGACGCTTCGTGCTGGGCAGCGTCCCCAACCACGTGTCGCACCACGCGCCGTGCAGCGTGTTCATCGTCAACACGGCCGACCCCGCCGACCCCGCCGACTGACGGTCCCCGGACGACCGCGGCGGACGGGCCGGCGTGGCAGGGTGCTGCGATGCAGCTGCCCGTCCTCCCACCGGTCGAACCGATGCTCGCCAAGCTGGCCCGCGAGCTCCCGAGCGGCGAGGGCTGGTCGTACGAGCCGAAATGGGACGGGTTCCGCTGCGTCGTGTTCCGCGACCACGACGAGATCGAGCTCGGCAGCCGCAACGGACGGCCCCTCAACCGGTACTTCCCGGAGATCCTCGATCCGCTCCGTGCCGCGCTGCCGGCACAGGTCGTGGTCGACGGGGAGCTCGTCATCGCGACCCCCGATGGCCTGGACTTCGACCTGCTGTCGTTGCGCATCCATCCCGCCGCCAGCCGGGTCGCGAAGCTCGCCGCCGAGACCCCGTCGAGTTTCGTCGCCTTCGACGTCCTCGTCGTCGACGGTGAGGACGTGCGTGACGAGGGGTTCGCGGCCCGCCGGGCCCGACTCGAGCAGATCGTCACCGAAGGGCCTCTGGTGCATCGCACCCCGGCGACGACCGACCGCGACGTCGCGGCGAAGTGGTTCGACGACTTCGAAGGCGCGGGGCTCGACGGCGTCGTCGCCAAGGCCCTCGACAGCCCGTACCGCGAAGGCGAACGGACCATGGTGAAGGTCAAGCATCAACGCACCGCCGATTGCGTCGTCGCCGGCTACCGGCCCCACAAGGACGGGAAGGGCGTCGGATCGTTGCTCCTCGGCCTCTACGACGGGGACGGCGCGCTCCACCATGTCGGTGTCGCGAGCAGCTTCGCCGCCCCGCTGCGTGCGCAGCTCGTCGACGAGCTCGCCCCCTACCGTGACAACGCGCTGCGCGATCACCCGTGGCGCGACTGGGGTGGCAGCGACGACGCCTCGACCCGGATGCCGGGCTCGCCGAGCCGATGGAACGCCAAGAAAGACCTCTCCTGGGAGCCGCTGCGCCCCGAGCTCGTCGCCGAGGTCGCCTACGAGCACCTCCAAGGTGACCGGTTCCGTCACACCGCCCGGTTCGCCCGCTGGCGCCCCGACCGTGATCCCCGCTCCTGCACCTACGACCAGCTCGAAGCCCCCGTGCCGTACGAGCTCCGCGAGGTCTTCGGGCTCTAGGCCGCCGAGGGTCGTGGGCTCACGGCTGCTTGCGGGCCCGGCTGGGCTGCACCCGGCGCGGCTCTCCTTCTTGTTTGGGGAAGTTCGGCGGCCACGGCGCGTCGCCGAGCCCTTCGGCCTCGTCGCGTTCGGCGAGCGCGAGCAGCTCGTCGAGGGAGCCGACGGCGTCGTCGATCCCCGCGCCCACGTCACCGCGTTCGGCGTAGCGGGCCGGGACCGTCGCCAAAGTCAGATCGCCGGGATCGACGGCGGCGACCTCGTCCCACTCGAGCGGGCACGAGACGCGCCCCTCGGGGTTGGCCCGCACCGAGTACACCGACGCCACCGTCCGGTCGCGGGCGTTCTGGTTGTAGTCGATGAACACCCGGTCGCCTCGCTCCTCCTTCCACCACGCGGACGTGGCCAGGTCCGGTGCCCGCCGCTCCACGGCCCGGGCCAGCGCCAGCGCGGCCCGGCGTACCGCCAGGAAGTCCCATCGGGGCTCGATCCGGACGTTGACGTGGATGCCCCGCGACCCCGACGTCTTCGGGAACCCGACCAGGTGGTGCTCCTCGAGGACCTCGTGGATCAGCCCCGCGACCCGCCGGACGGCGTCGAAGTCCAGGCCCGGCTGGGGGTCGAGGTCGACGCGCAGCTCGTCGGGGTGGTCGAGGTCGCGGCGCCGCACTTGCCACGGGTTCAGGTCCAGGCAGCCCAGGTTGACGGCCCAGATGAGGTGGGCGACGTCGACCGGGCACAGCTCGTCGGCTACGCGGCCCGACGGGAAGGTGACCTGGACCGTCTCGAGCCAGTCCGGGCGCTTGTCCGGGACCCGTTTCTGGAAGAACGGCTTCCCGGTCGACCCGTCGGGGTAGCGCTTCAGCACCGTCGGCCGCTCGAGCACCCCGCGCAGCGCACCGTCGCCGACCGCGATGTAGTACTGGGCCAGGTCCAGCTTCGTCTCGCCCCGGGCCGGGAAGAACACCTTGTCGGGGTTGGTGACCTTCACCGTCCGACCCGCGACCTCGAGCTCCGTGAACGGCGATGGCACCCCCAAACGGTAGGCGGCCAGCCGGGAAACGGGGGGTGATCTGGTATCCTTATGTCCAGTTCGGTTGGTGAGTGCGGCCTTGGGGGTCGCCGGCGAACGTGGCCGCGAGGCCACGTTCTTTTTGTGATGGGAGTGAAGAGCGCGATGCCCGACGTGGAGACGATCGTCCCTGCGGTCGAAGCCGTCGTCGTCGCGCACGGACTCGAGCTCTACGACGTGGAGCTGACCGGGCCTGCCCGCTCCCGGAGCCTGCGGGTCCTCGTCGACCGCGACGGCGGCGTCGACCTCGAGACCATCAGCGGGGTCTCCGACGCCCTGTCCCGGGTCCTCGACGCCGACCCGACCGTGGCCCAGGTCTGCCCCGGCCG
>DAIMHT010000259.1:1364-2998 GCA_036723155.1 Actinomycetota bacterium | reverse complement strand
GCCACATCGACGAACGTGCGGGCCAGGAGCGATTCATTCTGCGTCATCGAGCACGTTCCTCTCTCCCACCCTCGGTATGGCGTTTCGTCGCGGGGTCATGCCGAGCCGCCCTCGGTCGCCAGGGCTCAGGGAAGCCGGAGGCGCCGATCGACGACCTCTCGTGCCACCTCATCGATGGGTTGCCCTTCAGCGTAGGCATACGCCCGCAGCCGGATCAGCGCGTCGCCGATGCCGACCCCGAGCTGTTCGGAGACCATCCCGGATGCCTGATGGACCTGGGTCCGCAGGTCGCGTGAATTGTCCATTTCGCCGACGAGCTCGCCCGGATCGGCGCCTGATTGCATCGTGATCACGGCCCGGGCGATGAAGTCGGCCATGACGATCGCGTCGCCCATCTGGGTGTCGTCGAGCGGCCCGGGGAGAGGGCAGTAGAGGTCGAGTGATCCGAGACCGATCGCACCAACGCGGAGCGGGAACCCGAAGGCGGCGAGGACACCGGCGTTGACTGCCGCCGGCGCGAACGTCGGCCAGCGGGCGGCGGCCCGGTCCCCCAGCTGGGGTTCGAGGACCGGGCGGCCCGACGCGTGGGCATCGATCCCGGGGCCTTCACCGATCGTGAACTGCAGGTCCTCCACGACCCGAGTGGCGGGGTCGGAGAGCCCGAGCGGGGTGGCGTTGCCCTCTTCGTCCATCAGCATGATCCCGGCGCTGCCGATGCCGAGCAGGTCGACGCAGGCGCGGCACAGTCGGCCTCCGGGACTCGCACCCTGCTCGTGATCGGCTTGCAGCCCGGATACGAGCTCGCGCAGATCGGACGCGTCCATGGCCGGCGGGGACGACGGCTCAGCCGTCGTTCGGGGCGCTCCTCGACCGGATCATGCCGCCGGGCCCGTCGCGGGTAGCTCGGACGCGGCAGGGACGCGCCGGGTCGCGAGCCGGGCCGGGTCCGGCCACCGAACCCGTGTCGCCCATCCGAGCCGTTCGAACACCCGGATGATCCTCGCGGACGTGTCGAGCTGACCCCGGTCGACCCCGTGGCGAGCCAGGGCCGGGAAGGCGTGGTGGGCGTTGTGCCACGACTCGCCCATCGAGAGCACCGCGAGGGGAGCGAAGTTCGTGCTCGTGTCCGCGGTCTCGAAGGGACGTCGACCGAAGGTGTGACAGATCGAGTTCGTCGACCAGCTCGTGTGGTGCAACAGTCCGACGCGGAGCACGCCGGCCCAGAGGAACAGCGCGAGCCCTCCGGTGAATCGTCCTGTGATCGCGTAGCCGATCCCGAACGGCGCCGCGAGCGTCACGATGCAACACGGCACGAACAGTCGGTCGATGAGGACGAGGTCACGATCAGCGAGCAGATCGGGGGCGTACTTCTCTCGGTCCTGGCTCGCGTGGGCGAAGAGCCAGCCGACGTGGGAGTGGAACAAGCCGCGGAGTCGCCCGAAGCGCTGACCGGGAGGTCGCTTGGGGGTGTGCGGATCTCCGTCCCGCTCGGTGAACATGTGATGCCGGCGATGGTCGGCGACCCATCCGATCAAGGATCCCTGGAAGGACAGTGATCCGATCAGCGCTAACGCGATCTTGAGCGGACGTCGGGCTTCGAAGCTCTTGTGGGTGAAGAGACGATGGAACCCGAC